>JAFLUQ010000020.1 GCA_022508735.1 Oscillospiraceae bacterium
CCGCTGGACTGAGCGTTTTCCTTCGCCCATGCCACCATACCCTTGGCCGCGTCCACATGGGTCACGTGGGCGCCCTCCTTTGCGCAGGCCACCGTGGCCCCGCCGGTATAGGCGAACAGGTTTAAAATCTTGCCGCCGCCTCTGGCGCGTATCTTCTCACGCATCCAGTCCCAGTTGACGGCCTGCTCAGGGAACAGCCCGGTATGCTTAAAGCCCATGGGCTTGATGTTGAAGGTCAGATCCTTATATTTTATCTCCCACCGCTCGGGGATCCTGTTAGTATAGCTCCATGAGCCGCCGCCGCTGCTGCTGCGGTTATATCTTGCGTCGGCCTTTCGCCATGCATCCGGCGCGCTGCGTTTTTCCCATATGACCTGAGGGTCAGGGCGGCAGAGACGTACATTCCCCCAACGCTCGAGCTTATCACCCGATGCCGCGTCGATACACTCGTAGTCCTTCCAGCCGTCTGCGATCCACATATGAGCCGCCCCTTTCCTATAAATACGATATTTATGTTATTATATCACACTCTTTCCAATTATGCAAGAAAAAAATAGAATACCGCCGTACAAATTAGGCGGTATTCATCAGCTCCAGAACGCATCTTTTATGACTTCTATCCTCGGTTTTTCCATGCCATAAACCTCAACCACGTCAAAGCGCATGAGGGCATTGGTAAGCCCCTTTTTTACGGCGTAAATTTCAGCAGTACGCACAAGGCGGCTCCGCTTTTCGGCGGTCACGGTCTCAGCCGGAGTGCCGTAGTCCGTGCGGCTCCTCAGCCGCACCTCCACGAAGCACAGATATTCACCATCCATGGCAATAACGTCTATCTCTCCTATGCGGTGCACGCAAAAGTTCCGTTCAATGATCTTATATCCAAGCTGTTTTAGGCGGCGCACGGCCAGCTCCTCGCCGAGGTCGCCGATTTCCTTTTTAGATAAACTTTTTAATGAAAAGAGGTCGGTGAGCTTCACAGGCTCCATACTCCTTCAGCGCCTCGATGTGCAGCTTAGTGCCGTAGCCCTTATGCTTGGCAAAGCCGTACTGAGGGTATTTTTCATCAAGCTCCAGCATATAGCGGTCACGGCTGACCTTAGCCAGAATAGAGGCCGCGGCCACGCTGGCGCTTTTGCTGTCGCCCTTAACGAGAGTCATAAACGGAACCGGGCAGTCGTTAAAAGCATTGCCGTCGATAATTGCAAAGTCCGTTTCGAGCTGTTCAATGGCTCGTTTCATGGCTAAAAATGCGGCATTGCGGATATTAAGCGCATCTATCTCAGCCACGCTGGCCCGGGTTATGGCGCAGCACAGAGCTTTTTCACGTATTACGTCGAAAAGCTCCTCCCGCCGCTTCTCTGTCAGCTTTTTGCTGTCGTTAAGACCCGGTATTTCAATGCCTCGCGGCAGCACTACCGCCGCGGCAAACACGTCTCCGGCCAGCGGCCCGCGGCCGGCCTCGTCCGCTCCGCAGACCGCACTGTAGCCCTCGCTATATAATTTTTCTTCCTCCTGCCACATGGACAGCAGGCGCTCATGTTCGTCAATTTTATTCTTCATATGTTCCTCATATCACTATGTTCACGGCCTCGCCGTTTTCCATATAGCATACGTGCTCATTTGACCCGTCTTCAAGAAAAAGCCGAAGCGTATGCTTCATTCCGCTGGCAAGGTGCATACCTAAAAGCTCGTCGAGCTTTATCCAACGCATTTCGCCCTCCTCAGAGGAACAAAGCTCGCCCTCGAATTTATTGGTCTTATAGCAAAGCACTATATATCTGCTGTCGTCATCCATCCACTGCTTTATGCCGCATATTCGAAGGTCAGAAACCGTGAGGCCGGTCTCCTCCTTTACCTCACGGATAACTGAGTCAATGAAGCTCTCGCCCTTTTCAACGTGCCCGCCGGGGAAGGTCATTCCCGACCACTTTTTGTTGACGCGGTCCTGCACAAGGACGTTTCCCTTGCTGTCATATATCATGCACATATTTGTGAGCGTAACAGTTTCTTTTCGTTCCATACTATACTCCTACGCCAGCTCCACCGTAATGCGACCGAGCTTTGCACTGCGGAACTCGTCCAGCACCACATTGGCTCCGCGGAGCAGGTCTATCTCTCCTCCGCGAACTATAAAGCCGCGGCGGCGGCATATTGCCTCCAGCACAGATAGGCCGTTCATATCCTCAGTAAGGTCCACCTTATACCGCTCAGTGAGAGCCGAGGGATAGTTTTCCTTCAAAAAGGCGCAGAGCTCACAGGCCAGCTCCTCAACGTCCAGCACATCGTCCTTGATCGCGCCGGTGAAGGCTAAGCGCAGCGCGGCCTCCTTATCATCGAACTTGGGCCAGAGAATACCTGGAGTGTCCAGCAGCAAATCGCCGTTTTTGAGGGTTATCCACTGCTTGCCGCGGGTAACGCCGGGGCGGTCGCCCACCTTGGCGGCGGCCTTGCCGTTCAGCTTGTTGATGAACGAGCTTTTACCCACGTTCGGAATTCCGCAGACCATGATGCGAAGGGGCTTGTTTACCAGGCCCCTTGCTTTATCCTTTTCAATTTTATCGGCCATAAGCTTTGCCGCCAGCTCGGTTATCCGGTTCACGCCCCGCCCGTCGGTTGACGTGGTGCAGACTGAGAGCAGTCCCTGCTCAGAAAAGCGGCGCTGCCACTTTTCTGTCTGAACAGGGTCGGCCAGATCGCATTTATTGATTATTATGAAGCTTTTTTTATTTCCTAAAAGCTTGGGCAGCTCGGGATTTCGGCTGCTTTGGGGGCAGCGGGCATCCACGATCTCGGCCACGCAGTCGCAGAGACGGATATTTTCCGCTATCATGCGGCGAGTTTTGGCCATATGCCCGGGGAACCACTGTATATCCACTTAATCCACCCCGCCGAAAGAAGTAAAGGGCCAGAAGCGGAGCACCGCTGTGCCCACAACATCATCCTCATCCACGGGGCCTATATAGCGGCTGTCGCGGCTGTTGTTGCGGTTGTCGCCCATGAGGAAGATCTGGCCTTCGGGAATGTCGATCGACCTGATAGTTGAGGTATCAGCCGGAGGATTCATATTCTCGGGCAGATAGGGCTCATCAAGCTTCACTCCGTCAACATATACGGAATTGGTGCTGTAGTCGATCTCAACATGCTGACCGCCAACGGCAATAACGCGCTTCACCCAGTAGATGCGGTCAAGGAGACTTTTGCCCTGATTTTCGGGGATATTGGGTTCAAATATAACTATATCGCCTTGCTTGGGTTCATAGCCCAAACGCCACACTATGAGACGGTCGTTATTTGCAAGTGTGTGATCCATTGAGCTTCCGTCAACGCGCACCACCGTAAACACAAAGCTGCGTATAACAAGGGCCACAAGCACGGCCACAACAATGGCCTCGCACCACTCAAGTATCTCACGGCCGAGGGACTTTTTCTTTTTTCCGCCCTCATTTTCCTCACTCTCTGTGGCACCGGCCACTGCCTCATTTTCAAGCTCGTTTATCTCTTTATTTTCGTCCATAGAAAATCTTCTCCCTTCACAATTTATTAATATATGGTTAGCAATAAAGGGCTGCCCGGCGGACAACCCTTTTTCGCTTTTTAAAGTTTTTCAGTAACCTTTGCGGCCTTGCCGACTCTGCCGCGGAGATAGTACAGCTTAGCCCTTCTGACCTTACCGTGACGAACAACCTCAATACGGTCGATGCTGGGAGAGTTAACGGGGAAGGTTCTTTCCACGCCTACGCCGTAGGATATACGGCGAACGGTGAAGGTCTCCTGAATGCCGCCGTGCTTCTTGCTGATGACAGTGCCCTCAAACATCTGCACGCGCTCCTTGTTGCCCTCCTTGATCTTCACATACAGCTTGATAGTGTCGCCGATCTGAAGCTTGGGGAGGTCGGTTCTGATCTGCTCCTGAGTAATCGCCTTTAAAACGTCCACTCAAATCGCTCCTTTCATTATACCCGCAAATGCGGTAAATATATGAGCGTTCTTACGAAAGTTGCAGCGGACCGCCCATCTTTTTGAGATTATACCACAAGTTTTCATTAATTGCAAGAGTTTTTTTCAATATTTATTCAATTTTTTTATCGTCATCTCCGGCGGGAGTCTTACGCTTTTTTATAGCTATCACTACAGCTATGATCAGCAGCAGCACTATGAGCGCAATAACGCCGATAAGAGTGCCCACGCGGCTGCCCGCACCGACGGAGCTTTCCGGCTGTGATTCATCATCTGCGGGCACATTCTCGCCCGCTTCATCGTTACCGACCGCGGCAGCGGCTTCTGGCATGGGCGCAGATGTGAGGCTCACCGCGATGGTGTCGCCGGCAGTGCCTATCCAGCTGTAGACCGGGGCCTCGGTATCCGCGTTTCCGCCGCCCTCTTCAGCGGCCTCGGGCAGCACAAAGGTCAGGCTGCCGCCGAAGGAGGTGTTCATACCCTCACCCTGGCTCACAAGCTCAGTGGCGTCAAAGGACGCGGCGTCAAGCGTGCCGTCAAGCTTAAGTTTATTGTCCTCGTATCTTAGCCAGAGCTTGCCTCCTTCCTGTTTTCGGGAAAAGCCAGGCACCATGCCTATACCACGCCATGAGTCCTCGTTAACGAGGTCATTCAAATCGGCAAAGTCGCGCTCAACGGTTATCGTCACGTACTCCTCTGTCTCACCTTCGATGTATGGAACATTGTTTTGATCAAGGGTATCAGTTATCAGAGCCTTCACCTGATCCTGCACTTCGGCATTACCCATAAGAGCCTTTTCAATGCCGTAGGTCACATTTGCATGGAAGCTGCCGTCCTTGTTGACGGTTATGGTAACATCATTGCGGCCGCAGCCGGCAAGGATAAGAAGACCGATAACAACAGCCAATATACTGATAAATTTTAAATTCTTCATATAAATCACCTATCCTATGAACATAGCCTCTCCGTCATAATCCTCAATCAGGGTCATTTTTTCGGCCTGCTTTTTAAACACGACCGCAGCCCCGGCCAGAGCCGCAAGCGCCGCGGCTGCAATCAGAATAAGTTTTATCACGTTTTTCATTTATGTCACTCCTTGTTTATCGCCTCTTTAATGGAAAGCGAAATTCTCTTTGTCTTGGGATCAACGGAAAGCACCTTGACCTTCACCACATCGCCCACGCTGAGCACCTCGGTCGGATGCTTGATATACCGGTTGGCTATCTGAGAGATATGCACAAGGCCGTCCTGGTGAACGCCGATATCCACAAACGCGCCAAAGTCTATAACGTTGCGCACGGTGCCGTCCATTATCTGCCCGGGTCGCAGATCCTCCAGCGACAAACAGCCGCTCCGAAGCAGCGGCTTCGGAAGCTCGTCTCGCGGATCGCGGCCCGGTCTCTGAAGAGAGTCGATTATATCATTCAGTGTCGGCTCGCCTATACCGAGCTTTTCAGCCAGTTCCGCCTTGTTCATGGCTCCGATGCGGGCCGCAAGCCCCGGGAAAACGCCCTTTTTGCGCTCCTCTTCTCCGTAGCCGCATAGGGAGATCAGCTCCTTGGCGGCGGCATAGCTCTCCGGGTGGACAGAGGTATTGTCAAGAAATTCCTTGCCGCCCGATATACGCATAAAGCCCGCGCTCTGCTCAAAGGCCTTATTGCCCAGCTTTGCGACTTTAAGGAGCTGCTTGCGGCTGGTAAAGCGGCCGTTCTGCTCGCGGTATTCCACAATATTTTTCGCCACAGTACCGTTTATTCCGGAAACATAGCCTAATAGCGGTGCGGAGGCGGTATTAAGATCCACGCCCACGCTGTTAACGCAGTCCTCAACAACTCCGCCGAGAGCGCCGCTCAGCTGTTTTTGATTGCAATCGTGCTGATACTGACCAACGCCGATAGACTTTGGGTCGATCTTTACAAGCTCGGCCAGCGGGTCCTGAAGTCTGCGGGCTATAGACACTGCGCTGCGAAGCGACACGTCATAGTCCGGGAATTCCTCGGCAGCCAGCTTGCTGGCGCTGTATACCGACGCTCCGGCCTCGCTGACTACCATATACTGTACCTTCCGGGGCAGCTCGGATATCAGCTCGGAAACGAAGCTCTCACTCTCACCGGTAGCTGTGCCGTTGCCTATAGAAACAAGGGTCACCCCGTGCTTTTCAATAAGGCGGGTGAGCTGGGCCTTTGCCCGGGCCTTATCGTGATGCTCCAGCGTGAAGTAGCCCACGCCGGTCTCAAGCACCTTGCCGGTCTCGTCCACCACTGCCAGCTTGCAGCCTGTGCGGTAGCCGGGGTCTACGCCAAGCACCACATGCCCCTTGACAGGAGGGGTAAGAAGAAGATTTTTGAGATTTATTCCAAACAGAGAGATGGCGCCGGTCTCGGCCCTCTCGGTGAGAATGCCTCTTATTTCGTTTTCTATGGATGGGGCTATGAGCCGCTTATATGCGTCCTCATAGCTTTCGGTCACAAGCGAATGAAGCGTGCCGTTCTTTTTTAGCAGCTTACGCCCCAGATAGGAATGGATAAGCTCGGGCTCCACCTCGATCTTTACCGACAGCGCGCCCTCCTTTTCGCCGCGGTTCATGGCGAGGATACGGTGGTCGGCCACACGGTTCACGGGCTCTGCAAACTCAAAGTACATCTGATAAGTTGGGTTTTCTTCCTTGCCCTGAGCGCTCCTGATAGTACCGTCGCGGTATGTCAGGCGGCGGATCTCTTTGCGGAAGTCGGCATTGTCGCTGACATCCTCGGCAATTATATCCTTGGCTCCGTCAATTGCCTCCTGCGCGTTCGTCACGCCCTTTTCTTCATCTATATATTTCTCCGCCTCTTTTGTTATATCGCCCTGAAACTCTTGCCCGAATATCAGCTCGGCCAGCGGAGCAAGGCCCTTCTCACGGGCGATAGAAGCCCTCGTTCTGCGCTTGGGGCGGTATGGGCGGTATATGTCCTCCAGCTCGGTCATGGTCTTGGCCGCGTTTATCTTTTCGGTCAGCTCATCGGTGAGCTTTCCCTGTTCGTCGATAAGGCGGCTGACCTCGGCCCGGCGCTCCTCAATGGCGCGCAAAGCCTCCAGCCTCTCGGCGAACTGCCGGATGCGCTGGTCGTCCATCTCTCCGTGAAGCTCCTTGCGGTATCGGGCGATAAACGGAATTGTATTGCCCTCATCAAGCAGCTTAACTATGTTTTCGCCGTAGTCCAAACGCACGTCCAGCTCGGCGCAAAGTGTTTTTAAAATATCCATGTGTTCACCTTAATTTTTAAAATGCAGTTTTTCCCGCCTTTTTCGGGTTAACGATGTCACGCCAGCCAAGATCTCCGCGTTCGAGACCCCTTACCAGCACCTCAGCAGTAGCCACGTTAGTGGCAAGAGGGATATTGTGCACGTCACAAAGGCGGAACAATGCACTTACATCCGGCTCGTGGGGCTGGGCCGTGAGCGGGTCGCGGAAAAACAGCACCAAGTCGATCTCGTCATAGGCTATTCTTGCACCTATCTGCTGGTCGCCGCCCTGAGGGCCGGACAGAAAGCGGTGAACGTTCAGACCCGTTGCCTCGGTCACAAGGCCGCCCGTGGTGCCGGTTGCGCAGAGAGTATGCTTTTCGAGTATGCCCTTATAGGCGATACAGAACTGAACCATCAGCTCTTTTTTCTGGTCGTGCGCGATCAATGCAATGTTCATTTATTACCCTCCAATTCTTAATGTCAGTTTTTAAATATTCTTTGCAGAAAACTTTTTTTCTCTTTAAAATTTATCAGCTCTACCTTTTCGCCGCACAGTCTTGCGGCCATGTTGCGGAAGGCACGTCCGGCCTCACTTCCAGGGTCAGTAATCACCAGCTCTATGGTGTTGGCCGCAATGACGACCTTTTCGTCCTCGGGCACCGCACCGAGAAGGTTTATCGACAGGTAGTTCATAACGTCCTCAACATCCGGCATGAGACCGCGCCGGATAAGCGACGGCCGCATACGGTTTATCACCAGCAGCTGTTCGGCCATTTCCTCTTTTTCGAGGAGACCGAGCACCCTGTCGGCGTCACGAATGCCGCTGAGTTCAGGTACTGTTACGACTATAGCGCCGTCGGCTCCTGCCACGGCGCTCTCGAACCCCTGCTCGATCCCGGCAGGGCAGTCGATGAGCACAAAGTCGTATTCGGGGCGTATCTTTTCGGTGAGATTGCGCATCTGCGCCATTGTAACGAAGGACTTATCCTTAGTCTGAGCCGCAGGTATCAAGTAAAGATTATCCACATTTCGATGGCGAAGAATGGCCCTTTTAGGTTCACATACCTCCTCGACCACATCCACAAGGTCGTAGACAATTCCACCCTCGAGGCCGAGGGCTATATCGAGGTTTCTGAGGCCGGTGTCGGTGTCAATGAGCAGAGTACGCTTTCCGCGCATGGCAAGCGCCGCGCCTAAGTTCGCTGTTGTGGTAGTCTTGCCAACGCCGCCCTTGCCGCTCGTAACAACGTATACTTTACCCATGATATCACCTCCGGTTCTAAGTTATAGGTAATAGCGAATGTTTAATAAGTGTGGCATCAAAGCTCAGCCTTTGTTTTTAAGGTTTCAGGGTATTAGGCGCGGACGTTTCCTCATCGCTGTCACCGCTGAAATACTTCTCTATGACGGTGCGGACTATGGGCGCCGCCTTACTGCCGCCGCCGGACTTTTCCAGCACGCAGGCAACTGCTATCTGTGGATTGTCGTAGGGAGCATAGGCAATGTAAATTCCATTTGTGTAAATTTCACTTATCTGCGCACTGCCGGTCTTGGCCGCCACAGGCACTTTACAGCCTTCAAAGGCTGATCTGGCTGTGCCGGAGGTGACCACCATACGCATACCCTTCGTGACCGCCTCATATGCCTCGGGGGTCATCTGTATGCGGGAAACCTCCTCCGGATGGATGGTTATCTCTGCTGCTCCCTGCCCGGCCTGTATGCTCTTTACGAGATGGGGTCTATAAAGAACTCCGCCATTGGCGATAGCCGCCGTATAGCAGGCCAGCTGAAGCGGGGTCACAAGAGTGTCGGACTGGCCGATAGCCGTCTGGAGTACATCGCCGGGGAACCATGTTCCGCCGCGCTGCTCCCTGTTCTGTGGGCTGGCCACACTGCCCGAGGCCTCCTCATCTTCCAGCTCTATGCCTGTTTTGCTGCCGAAACCGAAATCCCGAGCGTACTGGTCAAGTTTTTCAATACCGAGCCTGCGGCCCGTATCAAAGAAGAAGATATTGCAGGAATCCCTTATGGCTTCGCTGACATTCTCAGATCCGTGGGTATCGCCGCTTTGATTATATATCCAGCAGCCGGGCTGGTAATCCCGGTAGTAGGTGTACTTTCCGGTATCCTCAATGGTTTCGTCCACCGTGATGACCCCCTCCTGAAGCGCGGCAAAGGCCACACAGGGCTTGAAGGTGGAGCCGGGAGTATAAGTGCCCATCAGAGCTCGGTTAATCAGCGGGCGGGCTGAGTTTTCCAACAGCTCAGAATACGAGCTGTTGAACTTCTCTATATCATAGCTTGGATAAGACGCCATTGTCAGCACATCGCCGCTGTTCACGTCCAGCACTACCACAGCGCCGCTGTCGCAGTCGTTACCTCCCTCGGCGCTTCCCGCCTCGTCGGCTATATTTATTATATTCTCTTTAAGGGCCGCTTCCGCAGTCTTTTGCAGCTCAAAGTCTATAGTAAGGCTTACGTTGCGGCCGTTCACCGCCGCCTTTTCAATGGAGGATTCAATATTACTGCCGCCGAAGGTCTGCTGTGCGGCACTCAGACCATCCTCGCCGCGCAGGTATTTTTCGAGGTATTTTTCAAGCCCTTGCTTACCTATACGGGAGTTGATGTTATAGCCCTCGTCCTGGTGCTCCTCGTACTCCTCACGGCTGATATTCGCAACACGGCCCAATATATGAGAGGCCACGCCCGGCGCGGCATAGTCACGCACAGGCTGAACCACTACCCGTGAGCCAACAAAACCGGCAGACTGCTCTTTAATGGTCGTAACCACATCAATACTGACGTCGCTGGCGAACACATATGGGGTGCTTGCAGAAAAGCTTCGCTCCTCCATATCCATACGCACTTCCGCGAGCCGTGTCAGCCCGGTGCCGGTATATCCATCAAGGTTGTATTTTTGTATAAGCTGATAAAGTATATCGTTGGCGGAGTCATCGGCAGAAAAACCGTGCTTCTCCTTCCACTCTTTTTCCGCTGAGGACTCCGTTTCCCCTTCAGGCTGTGATGACGCAGGGTAAAGACTCCCCTCCCCGCCCAGATCAAAGCCATAGTTCTCACCGTCGTAGCTGAAAACCATTTCAGCATTTCTTGTCTGATCCAAGCGGTCAAACACGTAGCATAGATTATATATCAGCCGATTAAGCATTTCATCGTCCATGCCGGTTTGCTTCTGTATCTGAACGCTGTATCCGCTGCGGTTCGTCACAATATCACGGCCATAGCGGTCATATATTTCACCGCGAGGAGCCTCAAGCACTATGCTTCTGGTAGTGCGGCGGTCGCTTCGCTCACGGTAATCACGGCCCTCAACCAGCTGCAGCTGGATAAGGCCTGCGAAAATTATCGCGGCACAAATGAATATGATTATTCTTGCCGCTGTAAAACGCCCTTTCACGTCTTAGCGCCTCCCCTCTTAAGGTGATCCGCCACCCACAGAAGGGGCAAGGAAAGCACAGAGTTTATTACGGCAGTCACAAGGGCGGTCAGAAGCCAACGACCCACACCTATATCGCCTCTCGGCACAGCCAGTGACAGCAGGCCGTAGGCCAGATAATACAAAAGAGTGAACAGCCACACATACCCCGCCATCAAAGCAGGGGAATTATTTATCCTTTCTGAAGCCAGAAGCTTCACGCCCACAGCCAGATACATACATAACAGCGCACCGACTCCAAAGCCACGGGCCGCAGCCCCGTCCATAAGAATTCCGGTAAGCCCCCCATAGACTGCCGCCTCGCCCGGTGAACTGAAAAAGCTTATGCCAATAATGGCCAACACGCATAGATTCGCCGAAAATCCGAATATTCTCAGCTGTTGAACCAGTGTAAACTGTAATATAAGCGCCGCAAGAAGCACGGCTATTTTTATGATTATTTTTTTCATACTCAGCCGAACCTCTTTTCCTCTGCTACTTTCCTATCGAAACAAGCACTTCCGTTACGCTGCTTACATCCACAGCGTTCTCTATCTCACAGCTCAGCGTCAGTCCGTCGGCACTTGTCACGACCTCCGTGACCTTGCCTATGCGCAGCCCCTTCGGGAAGATCCCGCCGGCTCCTGAGGTCTCTATGTTGTCGCCCACAACAATGCGGGCGTTTTTATCAAGATAATTCAGGCTGCATTTGCCCTGAGGCGTCAACCCGCTCTTGCCCTCCACGAGGCCCATGTCGTTAGTGCGGCCGCAGACGGCCCCCACCGAAGATTCCACGTCATTTATGGTCTTGACCTTGGCGTAGTCCACACCTACTTCAACAACGCTGCCCACAAGTCCGTCGGGCACGATTACTACCGAATTCAATTCCACGCCCCCTGCGCTTCCCCGGTCGATGACTATTGTCTCGTACCAGTCGCCGCTGTCGCGTGAGATAACATTAGCTCCGGCGTATTCAGCCTCGTCACGCAGATCCTTCATGTCAAGCAATGCGCGAAGGCGCTCGTTTTCACTTATATATGTGTCTATGTTTATAGTCTCCTGCTCAAGGCTGGCTATACGCTCGCGAAGAGCCTCATTTTCACCCTTATATTTTCCGCTGTTTATGATGCTGTCAAAGAAATCGCCAACAGCGCCAAAAGATGAAGCTACCCTGTGAATTGGCGTTATCAACGTTCCGACGAAAGAATTTACTGCGTCGTTTCCCGTAACAGCTGACGCCGCCATAATTCCCAGGATTATACCCGTCACTATGAGGAGCACTATCCACAGTCGTTTTGCTATTTTATTCAAACTGCCGCCTCCTTACGCCTGCCGGGAAATTTTCCCGATGACGCATTAAAAATGCTCGGAATACACATAGTACTCCTGCGTTTTTTGCCTCGCCTCAGGAAAAAATTCACTCGGCAATCGCCATATTATATTTATTAATCAGTGATCACTTCAAAATTTCTATTCCAAACTCTTTTTTCAGTGTCTCTCCCAGCTTGCAGACCGGAAGGCCAACTACGTTGAAGTAGTCACCCTCAATGCCCTCAATGAGCAGGCTGCCCTTTTCCTGTATGCCATAGGCTCCGGCCTTATCCATAGGTTCGCCGCTTTTAATGTAGGCCGCTATCTCCTCCTCAGACAGAGGCTTGAACCTTACCTTTGTCACCTGAGAATCTGCCACGGTATCCATATTAGTGCAGCGCACGGCGGCAAAACCTGTGTATACCTCATGGGTGCGTCCGCTGAGAGTGCGAAGCATTTCTGCCGCTTCAGCCTCGTTTTTTGGCTTTCCGAGGATATTTTCGTCTATATATACGCAAGTGTCTGCGCCAATGCATAGAATATCTTTCCCGGAATATCGTTTAGCCACGTGCAAGGCCTTGAGCATGGCCAGCTGAGTCACCATGCGCCGAGGATTGGTCTCTTTAACGGCAGACTCATCAATATCCGCCGGAATGACCCTCGGATTTAACCCTATACTGTTAAGCAGCTCGATCCTTCTGGGCGAGCCGGATGCAAGAACCCAAAGCATATTGACGCTTTCCTTTCGTATATCTTGTTTTCGATTTTATCTCATTATTAAGTATACCACAAATGCAAATTGTTTTCAATAGCAAAGTTTTAAATTTACATATTTTTTACTTTGCTGCTATATAAATCTTCGATTTATATGATTATAATATCAAAAGAGGCCGCCCAAAGGCGGCCCCAATGCTTTACTTATCCTTATTATTCTTCCTCATCCTCGTCGTCATCGTACTCGTAATCGTCGTCGTCATCGTCATCATATTCATCGTCGTCTTCGTCATCATCGTCGTCTCTGTTTCTTCCAAAAGCATTCATTGCAAAGAATATCGCACTGAATATGCACACAACAACTATAAGGAGTATGATAAACTTGACAAACCAACCGCCGGAGGATTTTTCTTCACTTTCGGCAGGGGTATTGTTATTATTCTCGTCTGAAGGAACGTTCACATCGCCGTCCTCATTGCCGACCGCTGCGACGCTGCCGACTTCCTGAAGCTGAGCTTCCTTAGCGGCGATCTCGCTCTCAAGCGCTGCTATCTTGGTCTCATACTTGCTTTCAACCTGACTGAGTTCCAGTGTGACCTTCTCCAGCTCCTCGCGGGTCTTCTTAACCCGGCCGCTCTGAATGGCACTGCCAATGATTCCGCCGATTATCAATAGCACTACGGCCATGACGATTATAAGCGTTGTTTTTTGCTGTTTTTTATTTGTACTTCTTCTTGAACTTCTCTGCTCGTCCATATTGAACTCCTCCAAATTTTTATCATTTATCTAATTATAGCACAGTATTTCAAACTTATCAAGTCATATTTCGATTTTTTTCATGATTTTTTTGTAAATAATTTAAAAACGGGCCTGCCGAAGCAGACCCATTTCTTTATTTTTTATTGCACATACCTGAGCAGCCGCTGCATCCGCAGCCACAGCCACCCTTGCCGGACTTCTTCTGCTTCACAAGCGCACGCACAGCCGCGGCCACTATGAAGAGAAGTGCTATCAATACTATTATTGTACCCATTGTCTTCCTCCTTAGTTAACCGAAGGCTCAAGGCTCGGCTTACTGCTCAGCTTTGCGGGCCGCACCAACAGGAATGCGACCAGAGCGATTATAATGAATGCGGCAAGTGTACCCGCGCCAAACACCCCGGCGGTTATAAGTCTGCCTATCTGGAAGATGCACAGGGCCACAAAATAGGCAAACACGCACTGATACCCAATAGCAAACCACGTCCACTTTGAGCTGTTCATCTCGCGCCTGATAGCGCCGATAGCTGCAAAGCAGGGAGCGCAGAGCAGATTGAACAGCATGAAGGAATAGGCCGCCAGCGCGCCGGCTCCGCCGCCGGTAACGGTAAACGCATTCTTGAAGCTCGCCCATATTTCGCTGCCGCTTTCGGTAGCGACCTCTGCTCCATAAAGAATACCGAGCGTTCCGACAACGTTCTCTTTAGCAACAAGGCCGGTAACAGCGGCAACAGCCGCCCTCCAGTCGCCCCAGCCGAGAGGAGTGAATACCCATGCGATAGCGCTGCCGATCCTGCCCAAAATGCTCTGATCCGCAAGCTCATCGACCGCACCGAAATGTCCATTGGCAAAGCCGTAGTTAGACGTGAACCAAACAAAGATCGTAGAAATAAGTATAATGGTTCCCGCCTTCTTTATAAAGGACCAACCGCGCTCCCACATGCTGCGCAGTACGCTGCCGGCCGTGGGAAGGTGATAGGCGGGCAGCTCCATAACGAAGGGAGCCGGGTCACCCTCAAACATCTTTGTTTTCTTAAGGATTATGCCTGATATCACAATGGCCAGGGCACCTACGAAATAAGCGCTTGCTCCGACCCATCCGGCGCCACCAAACAGAGAGCCCGCGATAAGTGCTATAATGGGCAGCTTGGCTCCGCAGGGAATGAAGGTGGTCGTCATTATTGTCATTCGCCGATCCCGTTCATTTTCGATCGTCCTCGAAGCCATAATGCCGGGAACGCCGCAGCCGCTGCCTATGAGCATGGGAATAAAGGACTTGCCGGAAAGACCGAAACGGCGGAAAATTCTGTCCATGATGAAGGCAATACGGGCCATGTAGCCGCAGCCTTCAAGGAAGGCCAGGAATATAAACAGCACCAGCATCTGCGGAACAAAGCCCAGAACAGCGCCCACACCGGCCACGATACCGTCAAGTATAAGGCTGGAAAGCCAATCTGCACAGTTTAACACACCGAGCAGATTTTCAATAAGCACGGGTATGCCGGGAACCCAGGGGCCGTAATCCGCGGGATCGGGTTCAGTTGCAGCCTTAGACAGCTCAGACATATAAAGCTCATAATCTACATCAGTGACCTCGACATTTCCATCATCGTCATAGATTTCAAGTCCTACGGTGATGTCAGCCGCGCTCTCAGCAGGAACGCCGGCCTCCGCAGCCGCACCCTCAAAGGCCGCTATGATGCTGTCTGAAAATTCGAATTCTTCTACTGCGGCATCATAAGCCTCGCGCCCGCTGCCGAACATAAACCATCCGTCGCCAAAAAGTCCGTCGTTGGTCCAATCGGTTACAAAAGCACCAACAGTGGTTACGGAAACATAGTAAACAATGAACATTACGACCGCGAAGATAGGCAGCGCCAGTATACGGTTTGTGACGATGCGGTCGATCTTATCGGAAACAGAGAGCCTGCTATTGTTCTTCTTTTTATAGCAGCTCTTTATAATAGAAGTTATGTAGTCATAGCGCTGGTTGGTGATGATGCTTTCGCTGTCGTCGTCCATTTCCTTTTCAGCACGCTCAACTATGTCACTGACACCGGTCTTGACATTTATTTTGTCGTCGCGCTCAAAAAGCTTTATGGCGTAGAACCGTCTCTGATCTTCATTTACTTCGGTCAGGCGAGACTCTATCTCGCCGAGATAGCCTTCGACCTTTGCCTCAAAAGAGTGCATGGGCTTAGTTTTTGCGCCACTCTTTGCGAGCTGCACGGCCTTTTCGGCGGCCTTATCCACATTTGTACCCTTTAGAGCGGATATTTCCACTACCGGGCAGCCCAGCTTAGCCTCAAGCTGCTTTGTATTTATGATGTCACCGTTCTTATTCACTACATCCATCATGTTTACGGCCATAACCACGGGAATCCCCAGTTCCATGATCTGAGTGGTAAGGTAAAGATTACGCTCAATATTCGTACCGTCCACGATATTGAGTATGGCATCGGGGCGCTGATTTATCAGGTAGCTTCTGGCCACTACCTCCTCCGGCGTATAAGGCGAAAGAGAATATATCCCGGGAAGATCCATGAAGGCAACATCATTTCGCCCTTTAAGACGGCCCTCCTTTTTCTCAACTGTCACGCCCGGCCAGTTGCCGACGAACTGATTAGCTCCCGTAAGGGCATTGAACAGCGTGGTCTTGCCGCTGTTGGGATTGCCCACAAGGGCTATTGTAACAGACATTTTTGTTCCTCCTAACTATATTAGCATACACTAACTAATGACTAAAATTTTTTATTCTACAATAATTTGCTCGGCGTCAGCCTTTCGCAGAGACAGCTCATAGCCCCGCACATTGACCTCCACAGGGTCGCCCAAAGGCGCAACCTTACGCACACAGACATCAACACCTCTCGTGATGCCCATGTCCATGATCCTGCGCTTCACGGCGCCCTCACCGTTCACCTTTTTCACGGTGACAGTCTCGCCGATTTTCACTTCTTTTAAAGTTTTCATCAGTCTTACCCTCCCATATATAAATTTCTTATACTAAAATACATCTCGCCAGCTCGCTGTCGATAGCCACGCGTGAGTCCTTTACGTTCACTATCATGTTTCCGCCAAGCTCGGAAATAATGCTTACCTCCGCGCCCGGAACAAAGCCCAGACTTTCAAGAAATCTTCTGGTCGTATCCTTGCCGCTCACTTTTATGATCTTCCGGTTCTCGCCGGTTCCAACCATTCCCAAAGGCATATTGCTTCCTCCCAAATAAAATTAGTTCCCGCTAACTATTTGTTAGTTTAGCATAACTAACTTTATTTGTCAATACTTTTTTATAAATTTTTTATTTTTGTGAGCATTTTACAAAAACAGTGGCATACCGACAGCCGCATGCTGTTAATAATTCACTCCCAATATTCTACCGCCGGCATGGGCCAAATTAACATTTTATTCATAATAACTTAAAAAAATAATAACTTCTATTTCATATGACGGCAATAATTATACACTATTATAATAATGTAATCCCCCTCCTCCTCCGGCTCCGTATGCGGAAGTAATTTCCGCTGCGGAGCCACATTTGTTTTTAAATTGTCGAAGCATAATCGAAACTTTCTATTGACGTATGGGCAATTATAAGATATAATTAACGTAAATATTTTTAATAGCAGCCGGAGGAATACAGAATGAAAAAAATTATTGCCCTTATTCTCGCTATGACGCTCTTTTCTATTTCAGCTTACGCAGATACAGCATTGTATGCACAGACCGCGGATGAACTCACCGCAACTGCGGAAGTCACCATACCGGAGCCGACCTTCAGCTCCGTCTCGGTCCACCTTCAGCTTGATAGCTTAGCTCTTCCACTTAAGGCTCAGACTCTTGTCTTTGATCTCAGAGACGGCGAAACAAATGACCTGCTCGACTCCAAAACTCTTGATATAACTTCAGAGACTCCGCAGTTCGTTGATCTGAACTTCTCGGCGGGAGAATATTCCATCGGCAAGACCTTTTTCCTGCATTTGTCTCAGGGAGAAGCTGAACTGGGCTTTAACGGAAGCTCAGGAGCATATTTTGCCATTCAGACCTATTCGACTCCCACGCCTGACGGTGCTTCGCTCGAATACTGCACCGACTTTTACATGACGCTTAGCCCGGCGAGAGAAGAAGCGGCACTGCCCGCCCAGGAGCCGACCTTTAATTCAGTCACGGTTCATCTTCAGCTTGACAGCACGGCCCACCCCCTTAAGGCTCAGACTCTTGTCTTTGACCTCAGAGACGGTGAAACAAATGACCTGCTTGACTCCAAAGCTCTCAATATAACTTCAGGAATGCCGCAATTCGCTGACCTGAACTTTGCGGCGGGGAATTACGCCATCGGGAAATCCTTTTTCCTGCATATGTCGCAGGGGGAGGCGGAACTGAGCTTTAACGGAAACTCAGGGGCATATTTTGCCATTCAAACCTATTCGACTCCCACGCCTGACGGTGCTTCGCTCAAATACTGCACCGACTTTTACATGACACTTAGCCCGGAGAGAGATAAAATTGTCAACCTCCGTCTTGACGGCAAGCCCCGCACAGATCTGGCGCTGTATACCTATCCAGAAGGAATACTTATTTCCGCAGCGGCGCTTGAGGCCCTCGGCATAGAAAGCAGCTTTCTTGAGGGCGGAGGGCTTAACCTGCACAAGAGTGAAGTAAGCCTGCTGCTCTATCCCGATCAGCTGTACGCTTATAAAAACTCGGCCGACATCTTTAATCTCTCCCTCGCGCCCCAATTCATTGACGGTGGGCTGTATGTTCCCGTAGCCGATGTGGCTTCTTATTTCGGATGCCCCATAGACTACAGCGACAACGGGACTGCACTCAATTTGTCGCTCGGCTATGCTACGGTAGGCCAAACGGCTGATGAAAAACTCATAAACAGCAAAAATGTCAGCAGTGACACCGACTATCTCATCTGGGTATCCAAGTCGGAATTTACTGTTCGTGTCTATCAGGGCACAAACGGCAGCTGGAAGCGCATAAACAGCTTTGCCTGCGCAATAGGCGCGCCATCCTCACCCACAATAGAGGGCACCTTCAAATACTATCAGTATCAGCCCCGCTGGGAGTACGCCGCATATTACGTTGGCCCGGTAATGCGTTTCTACCGTGGCTACGCCATACATTCGACCCTGCTGCGGTATAACGGCACCGATTACGACGGCCGCACAGGTGTGAAGATATCACATGGCTGCGTCCGCGTCCGCCCCGAAAATATCAACTGGCTTGTGGATACGATCCCGCTTAATACCACAGTTTATGTGACGGCATAAAGTAAAAAAATATCGGCTGCCTATCGGCAGCCGATATTTTTTTATCTTACCACTGGTCCTCACCCTGAAGCGCGTCATAGCCCTCCTCGCCGGTGCGGACCTTTATTACGTTTTCAACATCGTATACAAAGATCTTGCCGTCGCCGATATTGCCGGTGTAAAGCGACTTCTTGGCCGCGTCCACAACTGCCTCTACGGGCACCGCGCTGACAACAATTTCGACCTTTATCTTGGGGAGCAGATTCATCTCGCGTGCAACGCCGCGGTAATAGGTGGTCTTACCGGCCTGTACGCCGCAGCCGATAACCTGAGTCACCGTCATGCCCGTTACGCCGATCTCAGCCATAGCGTCCTTAAGGGCCTCAAACTTAGACTGCTTGGTAACAATAACGACCTTGCTGATGGGGTGGCCGTTCTCGTCGGTAGCCTTTACCTTTGTGGGAACCGTCTTTACTGAAACGGTATCCTTCTGAGTGGTCACCGCCGCAGGCTGCCCCTCCTTATAGGTGGTGGTCATAACCGTGGGAACCGCGGGAACGAAGTCGGCATAGGCGCTCTCGAGGCCGTGCTCATAGGCGTCAAGGCCGCCAAGCTCCTCCTCGGGAGTGACGCGAAGACCGACTGTCTTTTTAATGACAGTGAAGATGATAAACATCGTTACCGTAGTCCATGCGAGAATAGCGAGGATACCGATAAGCTGAATACCGAGCTGACGCAGGCCGCCGCCGTAGAACAGACCGCCGTCCACAGCCAGGAGACCCACCGCAAGCGTACCCCAGATGCCGTTTGCGAAGTGCACGGCAACCGCGCCGACGGGGTCGTCGATGTGGAGCACGTTATCCATGACCTCAACAACTATGACTACGAGGAAGCCGGAAACAACGCCGACTACGATCGCGCCGAGAGCATCGAGCGTCGCACAGCCCGCCGTTATACCTACAAGGCCGGCCAAAGAGGCGTTGAGCGTCATTGACACATCGGGCTTACCGTAGCGGATCCATGTGAATACCATAGTCACGCAGCTGGCAATGGCTGGGGCGATGGTAGTCGTAACAAATATGGAAGCGAGGCCGCCCACGCCGTCAAGCCTGGTGGCGGCGGCGCCGTTGAAGCCGTACCAGCCGAACCACAGTATGAAGCAGCCCAGAGCGCCGAGGGTCAGGCTGTGGCCGGGAATGGCCTTGGCAGTTATCTTGCCCGTTTTAGCGTCCTTCACATACTTGCCGATACGCGGGCCGAGTATGGCAGCACCGATAAGAGCCGCCGTACCGCCGACCGTATGTATGGCAGCGGAGCCTGCGAAGTCGATGAAGCCCAGCTGAGCAAGCCAGCCCTGAGAATTCCACACCCAGCCGGCCTCGATAGGATAAACCACAAGGCTGATGGCACCGCTGTATATGCAGTAGGAAAGGAACTTTGTTCTCTCGGCCATGGCACCGGAAACTATCGTTGCAGCGGTGGCGCAGAACACCAGATTAAACACGAAGCCGGACCAGTCGAAGTTTGCGTAATTTGTGAAGATATCCAGATTGGGAATACCGATTATCCCCATGAAGTAGTCCTCAGCCAGCATAAGGCTAAAGCCCAGCAGAATGAAGACGACGGTGCCTATGCAGAAATCCATGAGGTTCTTCATTATTATGTTACCGGCGTTCTTTGCGCGGGTGAATCCCGCCTCAACCATTGCGAAGCCGCACTGCATGAAGAACACGAGCGCCGCTCCCATAAGGAACCAGACGCCGTAAACCGCGCTGTTGGCGGTTTCCTGAACCAGGCTCACAATTTCTCCGTTCATAAAAATTCCTCCCTTCGGTATTTAAACCGAAATAAAATAATAAAATAAAAAGCGGCCTACACTTGCCGGGATTTTCCCATGCAGTGTACGCCATTGTACCTATAGCAAAGTCTTCTGCGGAGCTGTGCTTTTCTTCCGCCGCCCTTTGTTTTTATAAAAAAACGAAGGGCGCAGCAGAAATTGAATCAACTCCACAGCGCCCTTGCTATGGGTCTATGATACATCAACTTTTCACGGTTGTCAACCGTTTTTTGAGGTCAAAATCCATTTTTGGTAAAATCGTATAAATTCACAATTTGTTCACAGTTTTTATTTCGACATAATCTACAAAACCCTTTCACGAATTTTGAAATGGGATTAATTGAAAATTGCTTTATTGCCGAAAGTCCTTGACAAATGCGGTTTCTTCTATTAGAATGATATGCGAAACAAAGGCGTTTCGGTTTTTTTGTTGTACAAAATCGAAGCGCTTTTTTAATTTCAGAAAGGATGATTTTAATGCTTGAAAAGGAAGGAAAGGTAAGGATCCCTGCGGGCTGCGCCATCTCCGGCATCTTTTCAAAAAGCGGAAAAAAGATAAACGGCGAGAGCATAATCAAGTCCATATCGATCATGCACGACCGAAGCAACGGCCTGGGCGGCGGATATGCGGCCTACGGCATCTATCCCCAGTATAAGGACTACTACGCTTTCCACGTTTTTTACGATAACGATGCGGCCAAGACCGAGTGCGAGGATTTCCTCGACAAACACTTCGACATTGTAAACCTGAGCCGTATCCCCATACGTCCCC
Organism: Oscillospiraceae bacterium; assembly: GCA_022508735.1. Taxonomy (GTDB): domain Bacteria; phylum Bacillota; class Clostridia; order UMGS1883; family UMGS1883; genus JAFLUQ01. The sequence continues at coordinate 21,271 of JAFLUQ010000020.1, forward strand.
ACAAAAACATAACCGACGTTCCGCTGATCTGGCGGTACTTTGTAACTCCCCGCCCCACCCGCCTTGCGGCCAGCCAGCTGGATGAAAAGGAGTTCGTTGCCCGCTGTGTGTTCAGAATAAACACGCAAATAGACGGAGCCTACGTGTTCTCATCCGGTAAGAACATGGGCGTATTCAAGGCCGTGGGCTTCCCCGAGGACGTGGGCGAGTTCTATCGCCTTGAGGAATATGAGGGCTACTGTTGGACCTGCCACGGACGTTATCCGACCAACACCCCCGGCTGGTGGGGCGGCGCTCACCCCTTCGCCATGCTGGACTATTCTATCGTACACAACGGCGAAATTTCCTCCTATGACGCAAACCGCCGCACGGTTGAGATGTACGGCTACAGCTGCACGCTGCTGACCGACACCGAGGCTATAACCTATATTCTTGACTACCTTGTGCGTAAGCAGGGCCTGACCTTAAACGAAGCGGCACAAACTATTGCCGCGCCCTTCTGGTCCACTATCGCCAAGCTCCCCGACGAGGAGCGGGAACGACTCACCTTCCTGCGCAATAAGTACAGCGGCTGCCTCATCACCGGCCCGTTCTCGATACTTCTCGGCTTTGAGGGCGGCATGATGGCTCTTAATGATCGGCTCAAGCTCCGCAGCATGGTCATCGGCGAAAAGGACGACATGGCCTATGTTGCCAGCGAGGAGAGCGCTATCCGCGTCATACAGCCCGACCTCGACAGGATCTGGGCTCCCAGAGGCGGAGAACCCGTTATCTTCACTCTTAACGACGGCGTACAAGTCTGACAGGAAAGGAAGTAACACAAATGGCTATAAATTATTTCTACCCCGAATATGAGGTAGTGCGCGATACTAACAAGTGCATCAAATGTCAGGTCTGCGCCCGGCAGTGCGCCAACGAGGTGCACGCTTTAAGCGAAGAGGCCGGACTCATGCTGGCCGACAGCTCCCGCTGCGTGAACTGCCACCGCTGCGTGAGCCTCTGCCCCACCAAGGCGCTCAAGATCGTCAAGACAGACCATACCTTCAAAGAGAACGCCAACTGGAGCAAGGAGTCTATATACGAAGTCTACCGTCAGGCGGAGACCGGCGGCGT
>JAFLUQ010000200.1 GCA_022508735.1 Oscillospiraceae bacterium
TGAGATTGTCGATCTCCTTCTGAACTATGCTCTTGGGCAGACGGAACTCGGGAATTCCGTACACAAGCACGCCTCCGGCGGTGTGCAGAGCCTCATAGACTGTCACCTTATAGCCCAGCTTTGCCAGATCTCCGGCGGCGGTAAGCCCGCTAGGGCCGGAGCCGATAACAGCTACCTTGTGGCCGTTAGGTTCAGGCACAGCGGGAGTCTCTTTGCTGTTCTCACGGTGGTAGTCGGCCACAAAACGCTCAAGACGGCCTATACCGACGCTCTCGCCTTTTATTCCGCGAACGCACTTGCCCTCGCACTGATTCTCCTGCGGGCATACACGGCCGCAGACAGCGGGAAGCGCGCTGCTTTGATTGATTATCTCAAAGGCTCCCTCCATATTCTCATTGGCTACCTTTTCAATAAAGGCGGGAATGTCTATAGCCACCGGGCAGGCGGAAACACAGGGCTTGTGCTTGCAGTTAAGGCAGCGGCGGGCTTCGTCCACCGCCATTTCATAAGTGTAGCCAAGGGCCACCTCATCAAAGTTTCTGGCCCTTACCTTCGGGTCCTGAGAAGGCATGGGGCATTTGGTGTTACTCATATTACGCTGCGCCATCTCACTTAACCTCCTTGTTCAAAAGATTGCAGTTTTCTCTGGCGTGCTGCTCAAAGTCGCGGTACATAGCTCCGCGGCTCATAGCCTCGTCAAAGTCTACCTGATGGCCGTCGAAGTCGGGGCCGTCAACGCAGGCGAACTTCGTTTCGCCGCCAACAGTCAGGCGGCAGCCACCGCACATACCCGTGCCGTCGATCATGATGGGATTCATGGATACCACGGTCTTTATGTTGTGCTTCTTGGTTACCGCACAGACGAATTTCATCATTACAAGGGGGCCGATGGCGATCACCTCATCGTACTCATTACCTTCCTCGATAAGCTTTTCGAGGGCTGCGGTAACAAGGCCCTTTTCGCCGTAGCTGCCATCGTCGGTCATGATGACGAGCTTATCGCTGGCGGCGTTAAATTCGTCCTCGAGGATAAGCAGATCTTTATTTCTGAAGCCCACGACGGAATGTACCTCGCAGCCGAGGGCGTGAAGCTTCTTAGCTATTGGATAAGCAATGGCGCAGCCCACGCCGCCGCCGACCACGCAGACCTTTTTAAGGCCGTCAACATGGCTGGGAACACCCAGCGGGCCGACAAAATCGTGGATGCTGTCGCCCTGATTAAGGGAGTTGAGCTCCATAGTGGCTTCGCCTACTATCTGGAAAATTATCGTTACGGTGCCCTTTTCACGGTCAAAGTCCGCTATAGTGAGCGGCACCCTCTCCCCGTCCTCAGTGGCGCGGAATATTATAAATTGCCCCGGCTCCGCCTTTCTCGCAATGAGAGGCGCTTCCACCACCATTTTGGTAACGGTGGGGTTCAGGGCCGTTTTTTCAAGAATTTTGAACATAATGCCTACTTCCTTCCATGAGTCTACTATTAATCTTTAATATTATAACAAAAAACATCAGGAAACGCAATATTAAATTTTTGCAAATATTTAGTTTTTTATGGCGGATTATCGGCATACTACTTAAAGTAATAGGCGATAATATCTTCGAGCTGCCCGGCGATGTCTTCAAATTCCCGATTCAGGTCAAGCGTTTTTGCGCCGATGCTGTTATTACCGATCATAAAAGGCTCACCGTCGGGAAACAATTCCCCCTCGGTTTTGGCGTATAGCAAAAGCCCCGATACGTTTCCAGTATTATCAGTATCTCTATTTTTGACGTATGCAAATATCTGATAGAGGTGGGCGGAGCGAAGAGTGGCCTTGTCGTAATTATATGCCAAAGATTTACCGTAATATTTCGCGTCAATGATGAGCGTCCTGCCGTCCTTCTCCAATAAGGTATCTGTTCTCATTTCAGGCAAATACCGTTTCATATCATTATCGTGCGTTTTGGTTAAATTCCACTTGATTTGCGAGGCCGACGGGTGCAGCTCCGGGTGATGCTGCTTGTAATATTCCAATATAAATCGCTCATATAGCTTCTCCATATTTTCATCTGAAAACGACATAAGCCTATATCTGCCCTCCTCTGTGGTTTGCAGCAGAGAATCAGCTATGAAGCTGCAGATGTTGAGCAAAAGCTCATAGTTACGATTATTTCTGTGGTATGTAAGCCTGCTCCAAGCTATATGATCGAGCTGAATCAGATCCACATTTCCAAAGAACATAAACAGTTTTTTTAATTCCTTTTTGCGCTCCGCAGCCACATCTTTTGTGCGAATAAGCCGAAACATTGTGGTTTTGAGAATTTGATTATATATATTGTTTTCAGAAAACTCATCGAACTCGCAGGCAAGCTGCAGGCTTCTCTTCATTTTAAGGCCTATCGTTCCGTTTACATCCAGCTTGCCACGCAAGACAGACAAATTCTCCCGCACAGGCACATATTCACGGTACAGCCCCTGCTTGAGTTGCCTTGAAACTCCTTTTGCGAGGATCGCCGCAAACAGATCGTGCACGTTTTCAAACGGTTCCGCTAAAACCTTTTCATAGTCCTTCTGTTTAAGCGTCTTAAAGGCGTATGAAAGCATATAGTAGATATTCTTGATGTAAATACCTTTATCAACCGTCATATTTCTCACCTAATGCATCATACAGTTTTTGGATCCAATTACGTACCTCTTCATCGTTGTCAATCCAATATTCCTCAATAAGCGGAATTATCTCATACTTAACAACATTGCTCACCCAATCATTGTCAATGACGGTGTTTGCGTCAGGAATAAAATAACTGTGGCCTATCTCAAAGCCTCTGCCAAGCGAGCTGTCTTTGCGTATGGCTTTGTTCAGGGCTTTTATAGCATCAATAACCTCACCGTACCGCTCACAGCTTATTTTCATATTCTCCACAAACTCGCCAAAGCCATTGTTGTCGGCATTGTCATTATTATCATCACCAAAGGCGGGCTTCATGGTGTAGAAGCTGAAACGCCTGCGCAGGGCATAGTCGATCATGGCAAGGCTCCTGTCGGCGGTATTCATCATGCCGATAATGTGCAGATTTTTGGGAACATAGAACGTTTTTTCGCCGTTAACTTCGCCGTAAACAAGGTTAAGCCTGTGTTCTTCTCCGCGCTTGTCTGTTTCTATCAGCATCAACAGCTCGCCGAATATCTTGCTCAGGTTTCCGCGGTTGATCTCGTCAATTATAAAGAAATACGGCTCATCGGGATTCTCTTTGCATCTCTCGCAGAAATCATAGAATACCCCGCGTTTAGGCTCAAACCCGCCGCCGGCATTGGGGCGATAGCCAATTAT
>JAFLUQ010000201.1 GCA_022508735.1 Oscillospiraceae bacterium
ACCACCAGTGATAATATCGCAGACATGATGCTGACGGCTAAGAGCCGGGAGTGGGTCACATTGGCGGTAGCCAATCTGTATCTGCGCAAGCAGATCATTTTCGAGCGGGTTCAATGAGTTATAATACTAAAAAATGGTTATCCATTTTACTCTGACAGATGTTTCTTGGAATCAGAAAGAGTTGACAGACTATTACACAATGCTCATTTTTCCCTTGTATCAGCATTTCTCTTACCTTAATCCCTATCTTTATCATATTTACGTGAAAAAGTATGCCTGATGGCAGACTTTCCGACAGGCGATAGCCGGACAATCCAAGATTGTCCGGCTATATCTAAATTATCTCATTTCATCAGTTCATCTGACAAGTGTATGATCTCTGGCGCGAGCTTGTCCCGCTGTTTTTTCGTGATACGGCTATAAATGGGGTAGGCGGCAATAACGCCAATCATACCAACCACACCTATGATAACACCGGGGATCAGTAAATTTTCCCACACCATAATGCAGCTCATGCCGGCTCCCATGACCAAAGTACTGATAATACCAACAGTCAGCGCGGTAATCATGCCCGGCCTTGTTACGCTCTGATCCAGTCTGCGCAGCCGCTCCATTTTATCTTCTTCCTGTGCTGGCGGCGTATATTTTTCCCGGATGCTCCTGATTTCTTCCTGTTGTGCGGCAGAATAGGTATAGTGAAAGGTTTCTTTCTTTTCGTCCATAAAGGCTTGCCCCTTTCATTTTATGAGCATAGTATAATCCCCACTTACTTGCAGAACATTAGCGTTATGTTTAAGAATTGCTGAATTGGAGTTTTTTTAGTTGCCCTGCAGACTTCCAGATCATATAGATTGCAGTACCAATGACGATCGCACAAACGCCGCCGCCAGTAGCCCCTGTCATAATGGCGCGAAATGATTCGTCGTCACCACCAAACCGTGCCAACATAGCGGTTTCCAGCGACAGTACAGATACCAATGCGGCAACAAACCGGATCGCATTCGCCGCCGACATAACAGGACTTCCGTGCTTCCTGAATTTCACGAGATTGATAACTGCGGAAATTACAGCGTAAAAGGCATATAACGCCATCAGGTAGATCAGAAGTCCCGGATAATCGAAGCCCCGATTCTGATGAACCATGAAGATCACGATACCTGCAAGCGCCTGGTTTATCATCAGCAACACAATCCCGCACAGGCGATACCGATGTATTTCCTCCTCCAAGTGCGTTCTACCCGTTCTCTTCTTTCCCTGGCGCACCAGCAGCAACCGCATGATTGCCAGCAGAATATAGTAAATCGCAAGGGAAATAAACCAAAACGAGCGGTAATAGATGCCGGAAAACATCTTTATAGAGATATATAAAAGATTGATGAAAAGCCCTTGATAAAGCGAAATCTCCGTTCTAAAGCGTATGTCTTGAAAATAGCGTTTTATAATCGGAACCTGCATCAGTCTTTGCACAATGGGATGCCCGTCGGCTTGTTCCCGAACCATCTGAATATAGTCCCCAAGCCGCGTCATAGCCGTGCAGACAAGAACCAGCGCGTATGCCGAGACGGTATAGGAAACATAGGCAACTGGGCCGTTGATTTGCGTTGACAGCGAAAAAATCATGAAAGCAAATGAAAGGACCGCAATGATCACAGTTGGCAGCAGCGGCAGAAAAAACACCTTTTTAAGGAGCTGTTTAAATCTCTCCATCGTCTTTTCTCCTGATCTTTACGGTAAAGGTACTGCCTTTCCCAACTTCACTTCTGACGGCAATATCCCCGCCTACAATATCGACAACACGCTTCACAAGAGCAAGTCCCAAACCATTGCCTTGTGTAGCGTGAGAAGTATCGCCCTGATAGAATTTCTCAAAAATATGTGCTCCGACCTCTGGACTGATTCCGCAGCCAGTATCCGACACTTGAACGACTGCCCATTCACCATTCGATCTCAGATTAAGTGAAACAGTTCCCCGCGGTTCAGTGAATTTCATAGCGTTGGAAAACAAATTGTTCCATACCAGCATAAGGAGCTCGGCGTCGGATTCCACGAAAACTTCTTCTTCGATATCTGTGTCAATCTCTATGTTTTTTTTCTCCCACACATTCTCAAAAGTCAAAAGGCACTCGCAAAGCTGCTCTCCAAGATTATAAGTCTGCTTGTTCGGGTAGATCTGCTGATTTTCCAGCTTGCTCAGCTTTAGAATATTGGTAATCAGATCCGCCAATCTGCGGGACGACTCGGTAATGGCTTTCGCGTATTCCAGTCGTCTTTCTTCCGGCAGTTCGGGAGCTTGCAGCATTGTTCCGTAATTCTGCATGACTGCCAGCGGTGTTTTCAGCTCATGGGACACATTGGCTATGAAATCCGTGCGGAGCGTTTCCGTGCCGGAAAGTTCCTCTGCCATTTTGTTGATATATCGAATGATGGTATTGAATCCATCCGTGTCGTAAATACCCGGAAAGGGTTCAATCTTCGTGGAAAATTCCCCATTCATTATCTTTTCAGCGGCACTAATAATCCTCTTGACAGGGCGCTCAACCATATACCTGCGCCGGATGCCGTCAATAATCGTGCAAAGCAGGCTCAACCAGAGGACATTGGCAAATGTCAGAACCGCGGCTTGCCGAATGTTACTCTCCGTAAATGTCACATTCATCGCGTTGCCCAGCAATGTAATAAACAGCGTCATACAGCAGGTGATTACAAAAGCCATCAGCAGGAAAAAGACAACATATCGTTGGATACCCGCAAGCAGGCGTTTTTTCTTCTCTGTCTGATTTATCATTTCAGCACCGCCTTGTAGCCGAGGCCGTGTACGGTGATGATCTGAAACTCGTCGCAGCCGGAAAACTTATCCCGTAGCTTTGTCATATAGACATCCACCGCTCTTGGGGCAGTATTGGTTTCTGCGTCCCAAAACTCGTCCATGAGCTGGGTGCGGGTAAAGGTCTTTTTCGGATAAGAGAGCAGCTTGTAGAGAATATTGAACTCCCGCTTGGTCAGGGGAATGGCCTCCCCGTCCAGAACCGCCGAGCGCTCATCCGCGTCCAATACCAGCTTGCCCAGCTCCAGCCGGTGTGAGCTGGCGATCTTCGACCGACGCAAAAGCGCCCCGATCCGCAGAAACAGCTCGTCAAGATCAATGGGCTTTATCATGTAATCGTCAATGCCGATCCGGTAGCCCCGCTGCTTGGACGCAAAATCGTCCCGCGCAGTCATAAACAGGATCGGGATGTCCTCATTGATCTCCCGTACTGTTTTGGCAAACTCAAAGCCGTCGATGTTCGGCATCATGATGTCGGACACAA
>JAFLUQ010000202.1 GCA_022508735.1 Oscillospiraceae bacterium
GAGTATTTGGCTACGAACCAAAGGGTCGGGGGTTCGAATCCCTCCAAGCACGCCAAAGGGTAGTATCTTTCTTTGAGGATACTACCTTTTTATCTCTCATTTTGTATTGGGGAGGGCGGAAAATGGCTGTCTTTAAGATGGAAAACCGGCTCGTGCCTGTGAGTACGGATTTTATAAACAAATATATGCCCGAGGCTCACGGCGAGTACGTTAAGGTCTATCTTTACGGCTTGGCCGCCGCCGCAGAGGGAAGAGAGGCCGATAATGAGTCAGTGGCAAAGCTGCTGCGCATTCTGGTAGCCGATGTGGAAAACGCATGGAGGTACTGGAGCGAACGCGGGCTGGTCAAGCTTGAGGACGGAAACGTGACCTTTGTTTCGGGCGAGAACTCTCCCGGGAATCAGCCGCCTGCTTCAACTCCCGGGCAAAATGAGGAAGCCAATCAAAGCTACGACGAGAACCGCCCACCGCATATCAGCTCCCGTGATGTTGCCCGTGCGCTGGAGCTCAACCCCGGCATGAAAGACACAATTACCATGGCGGAGCAGCTTTTGGAAAAACCGCTGTCTCCCCGGGAGATAACCTGCATATATAACTTTATGGACTGGTACGGCATGGACGGCGAGCTGGTGCTCATGCTGTTGGAATACTGCATAGCACAGGGCAAGAAAAATTTTTCGTACATTGAAAAAGTGGCTCAGGGTTGGAGCCGTGACGGCATTGACGACATAAAGAAGGCCGACGTGCTCATCAAGCGCGCCAACAGCGAGAAAAAATTTCAGGGGCAGTGCCGCAAGATATTCGGACTGGAGCGTGCCTTTACGGCCTCGGAACTGAAGTACATCAACTCATGGCGCACCGATCTCGGCTTTTCGCCTGATATGGTGGCGCAGGCTTATGATATAACCATAAATAATATTGGAAAGCTGTCTATGCCCTATATGAATAAAATATTGCTCAGCTGGCATCAGAAGGGAGTTAAGCGCCCCGCGGACATTAAGGAAAAGGATCAGAAGCAAAAAACAGATAACGGCGGCCGTAAAATGGACGAGCAGGCTATCATTGAGATGAGGCGCAGACTTAATAAAAACGAAGATAAATAACCGGAGGAGGGAGCGTCATGACCGAAATAAGCGACCGTGTGAGCGAAATAATCGATAACCGCCGTAAGGAGCTTAAGCTCGAAACAGAGACCCGCCGGGAGGAAATTTTTGCAAAATTCCCGCGCATTAAAGAGATAGAGGAACGTCTCGACGCAACAGGAATAAAAATGATCAACTGCGTGCTTAGCGGCAGCTGCGAGCCGGAAGAGGCCGTGCGCAGAATAATGAGCGAAAACCGGGTTGTAAGTGAAGAAAAACGGCGCATACTCACTGAAAACGGTTACGACCCCGAATATATTGAGCCGCTGAGTCTCTGCGAAAAATGCGGCGACACCGGCTACATTGGCGGCAAAATTTGCTCCTGCGTAAAGAAAGAGCTGAACAAAAACATACAAAGCGCCGCAAATCTCTCTGAAAAGCTGTCGGGCCAGACCTTTGAGGGCTTTCGCTTTGACTTCTACAGCGAGTCCCCAGACACAAATCTCGGCTTTTCACCCCGGGAAAATATCAGGTCGGTCTATGGACTGTGCAAGGACTTTGCCGAAAACTTTGACCAAACGGACAAAAACTTATTTTTCACCGGTGACTGCGGGCTTGGAAAGACCTATCTTTCCTCCGCTATAGCCAATCATCTTATAGCGAACGGGACAGATGTGCTGTATGTCAGCGCCAACTCCCTGTTCCCTATCCTTGAAGACCTTCACTTTAACCGCACCGTATCGGAGGAAACCCGCTATCTTGTAGGCCACGCCACGGACTGCGAACTGCTCATACTTGACGACCTGGGAGCGGAATTTGTGACGCCTTTTACAACAGCGGAGCTGTTCAGAATACTCAACGACCGTTTGCACAACAATAAAAAGATGATAATATCCACGAATATGGACTTTGACGAGCTTAAGAGGCGCTACTCCGACAGGATAAGCTCCCGGATAATCGGCAATTTTGAGGTAGTGGGCTTTTTCGGCGATGACATAAGAAAAAAGATGAAAATGGAGGGACAGGCATGAAAGAGATACTGAAAAAGCACATCGAACGGCTGGATGCGGTGCTCCTGCACTTTCACAGTGACCCCGAATTTGCCGCCGGCGAACTGGACGAGGAAAAGAATGCCCTCGAAGCCGACAGCGCCTCAAAAGACGAGCTTGTTGCCGCCGCCCTTTATAACGCGCTGGCAACCATACGCACTTCTCCCGAACAGGAAAAGCCCGCCGGGCAGCTCATCGAAGCCATAGCCGACGCCCGCAGCGAGCTGGCAGCAATTCTTGAGTATGCCGAAGAAAATGAATAGTCAAAAATCAATAAAAAAATTTTACAATTCCTATTGACAAGCCGGAAATATGGTGCTATACTGTCATGTGGTATATTATCCCGCTGCTGAGGCCCCGGACACTCCGACCCCGGCCACGGAGCGAGGAGGTTGTGCCAAATATAAAATGGAGGTGCATTTATAATGCAGAAAGACAGAAAGCAGGAAATCATCGAGACCTACGCTCTTCACGAGGGTGACACAGGTTCTCCCGAGGTTCAGATCGCTCTTCTCACAGAGAGAATCAACCACCTCAACGAGCACCTGAAGATCTACAAGAAGGATCACCACTCCCGTCGCGGACTGCTCAAGATGGTTGGTCAGCGCCGCGGACTGCTTAACTATCTCACCAGGGTTGACATCAACCGCTACCGTGCGATAGTTGAAAAGCTCGGTCTGAGAAAGTAAGGAATGATAGGCAGAGCGTAAGCTTTTCTCTTGCGCTCTGCTTTTTCCCTGTTTACTAACCTGCCGAAACGAGGGTGAACGCCCTCCGGATGGGGCAAGGTAACACTTTGAAAAACACCGGCGCGACCGTGGCTTTTCAAAGTGAACTCTCGCCCCTCCGAAAAAACATTATAAAAATTATATGGAGGTATTATTAAATGTTCAAAGTTTTTGAAACCGAATTCTGCGGCCGTCCGCTGATCGTTGAAACCGGCAAAACGGCTCAGCTTGCAGGCGGCGCCTGCCTTGTGCGCTACGGTGAGACCGTGGTTCACGCCACCGCTACCGCGTCGGCCAAGCCCCGCGACGGCATCGACTTCTTCCCGCTGTCTGTTGACTTTGAGGAAAAGCTCTATTCCGTCGGCAAGATCCCCGGCAGCTACCTCAAGCGCGAGGGCCGTCCCTCCGAGAAGGCCA
>JAFLUQ010000203.1 GCA_022508735.1 Oscillospiraceae bacterium
ACTGGAGCAAGGAGTCTATATACGAAGTCTACCGTCAGGCGGAGACCGGCGGCGTGCTGCTGAGCGCCATGGGTAATCCCAAGCCGCTGCCGGTATACTGGGATAAAATTCTCATAAACGCATCTCAGGTCACCAACCCCTCCATTGACCCGCTCCGCGAGCCCATGGAAACAAGAGTGTTCCTTGGAAGCAAGTCCGGCGAGATAGTCCGCGACGAAAACGGTAAGCTTGTAAACAACCTCAAGCCTCAGCTTGAACTTGAGGTTCCCATACTTTTCAGCGCCATGAGCTACGGCTCTATCAGCTATAACGCCCACGCCAGTCTGGCACGTGCGGCCACGGAGTTGGGCACGCTGTATAACACCGGCGAAGGAGGCCTGCATAAGGACTTCTATCAGTACGGCAATAACACCATAGTTCAGGTTGCCAGCGGACGTTTCGGCGTGTTCAAGGAATACCTTGAGGCCGGCGCGGCTGTGGAGATAAAAATGGGTCAGGGCGCGAAGCCCGGCATCGGCGGGCACCTGCCCGGCGCGAAAATCGTGGGCGACATCAGCCGCACACGTATGATACCTGAGGGCACCGACGCCATCTCCCCCGCTCCTCACCACGACATCTACTCTATAGAGGACCTTCGTCAGCTGGTCGACTCACTTAAGGAGGCCACCGAGTATAAAAAGCCCGTCATCGTAAAGATAGCCGCCGTGCATAACGTAGCGGCCATCGCCAGCGGTATAGCCCGCAGCGGTGCGGATATTATCGCCATCGACGGCTTCCGCGGCGGCACCGGTGCGGCTCCCACCCGTATACGCGACAATGTGGGTATTCCCATCGAGCTGGCACTCGCAGCCGTGGATACACGGCTCCGCGATGAGGGCATACGCGAAAACGTCAGCTTAGTGGTTGGCGGCAGCATCCGTAACAGTGCGGACGTGATCAAGGCCATCGCCCTTGGCGCCGACGCCTGCTACATAGCCACCTCGGCCCTGCTGGCTCTTGGCTGCCATCTTTGCCGCACCTGCAACACCGGCAACTGCAACTGGGGAATCGCTACTCAGCGGCCCGAGCTTGTTAAGCGCCTGAATCCCGACATCGGCTCCCAGCGTCTGGTGAACCTCGTGACGGCATGGCAGCGCGAGATAAAAGAGATCATGGGCGGCATGGGCATCAACTCCATTGAAGCGCTCCGCGGCAACCGCCTTATGCTCCGCGGCGTGGGTCTGAACGAGAAGGAACTGGAAATTCTCGGCATCAAGCACGCCGGAGAATGATGAAAGGAGCCTGAATCATGAAAAAGATATATGTAAATGAAGAGTGGTGCCTCGGCTGCCACCTCTGTGAATATTACTGCGCCTTCGCCAACAGCGGCAAGAGCGATATGGTTCTCGCCCTTAAGGACAGAGCCATTAACCCCCGCATACAGGTCGAGGAGGGCAAAGACGTCTGCTTTGCAGTAAACTGCCGCCACTGCGACGACCCCCTCTGCGTAAAGAGCTGCATAACCGGCGCTCTCAGCATCAAAGACGGCCTTATTGAAATAAACACCGATAAATGCGTTGGCTGCTTCACCTGCGTTCTGGTCTGCCCCTTTGGCGCGGTGATGCCCGGCGACGACGGCCATGCCATTCAGAAGTGCGAGCTTTGCACAAAGAACAGCTGCGGCACCCCAAATTGCGTGGCACACTGCCCCAACAACGCTATCGTTTACGAAGAAAGCGAGGCCAGAGCATGAACTATGTTATAATCGGAAACAGCGCCGGGGCCATAGGCTGCGTGGAGGGCATACGCAAGGCGGATAAGGAAGGAAAGATCACACTTATCGCCTCGGAGCCGCACCACACCTATTCCCGCCCCTTAATATCATACCTGCTTCTCGGTCGTACAGACGAGGAGCGCATGAAGTACCGCGCGCCCTCCTTCTATGAAGACAACAATGTGGACACTAAGCTCGGCGTGACGGTCACAAAAATAGATAAAGACGACAAAATCGTTGAAACTGACGGCGGTGAAAAAATCCCCTACGACAAGCTGCTCATTGCCACCGGCTCCAACCCCTTTATCCCTCCCATGGGCGGGCTGGACAGCGTGGAGAAGAAGTTTACCTTCATGACTCTCGACAGCGCCCACGCGCTGGATGCCGCCCTGACCCCCGACAGCCGCGTGCTCATCGTGGGTGCGGGCCTTATCGGCCTTAAGTGCGCCGAGGGCATAGCCGAAAGGGTGAGGGAGATAACCGTTGTGGACTTGGCCGACCGCATTCTGCCCAGCATTCTGGACAGTGACGGCAGCGCCGTCATGCAGCGACATATTGAAAAGAGCGGTGTAAGGTTTATCCTATCCGACAGCGTGAAGGAGTTTTCCGGCAATACTGCCGCGCTTAACAGCGGTAAGACCGTGGACTTCGACGTTTTGGTTATAGCCGTGGGCGTCCGTCCGGCGACCGCGCTGGCCGCCGAGGCCGGTATCGAGGTGAATCGCGGCATAGTGACCGACGCGCACTGCGAGACTTCAGTTAAGGACATATACGCCGCCGGCGACTGCACCGAAAGCCTCGACATCACCACCGGGCAGAACAAAATTATGGCCCTGCTCCCTAACGCCTATATGCAGGGCGAGTGCGCAGGGCAGAATATGGCCGGAGTCGAAGCTCTCTACGATAAGGCCATACCCATGAACGCCATCGGCTTTTTCGGTCTTCACATCGTCTCCGCGGGCAGCTACGACGGCGAGGAATATGTTGAAACAGACGGCGAAAATTACAAAAAGCTCGTCACTAAGGACGGACTTCTCAAGGGCTTTATCATCATGGGTGACGTGCGCCGCGCCGGAATTTACACCTCGCTTATCCGCGAAAAAACACCCCTCGAAACGATCGACTTTGAGCTTATAAAGCGCCACCCCAAGCTCATGGCCTTTGCGGCCGATTCCGAGCGGCGGCAGAAGCTCTCAAGGTAGGAGGAGAAAAAATGCAGATAACAGCAGGAACTATGGATTTTCGGGAGCTGAACCGCGCCATCTGCGCCAGCCCCGACACGGATATAACTATTGACGAGTGCTACGGCCAGCGCTTTATCGGCGACGGTCTCAGCGGTCGAAGCATAACTATTAACGGCACGCCCGGCAACGCCCTCGGTGCCTACTTTAACGGCGGTGTTATCCGCGTGAACGGTAACGCACAGGACGCTATGGGCGACACCATGAACGACGGCACGATCTACGTCCACGGCAACAGCGGCGACGCCACGGGCTACGCCATGCGCGGCGGCAAGATATTTG
>JAFLUQ010000204.1 GCA_022508735.1 Oscillospiraceae bacterium
AGGAGTTGAAGCTCCTTGAGGTTGCCGATCTCGTTAAGGCTATGGAAGAGGAGTTTGGCGTAAGCGCTGCTGCTCCCGTTGCCGTAGTTGGCGCTGCTGGTGCCGGCGCTGGTGCTGCTGCTGAAGAGCAGACCGAGTTTAACGTAGTTCTTGCCGATGCCGGCGCTGAGAAGATCAAGGTTATAAAGGTTGTTCGTGAACTCACCGGTCTTGGTCTTAAGGAAGCTAAGGCTGCCGTTGACGGCGCTCCCACTACCCTTAAGGAAGGCGTTTCCAAGGAAGATGCTGAGAAGTACAAGGCTCAGCTTGAGGAAGTTGGCGCTAAGGTAGAGCTTAAGTAAGCTTTCTACTCGAATTACACAAAAAAAGTCGTCCATATGGGCGATTTTTTTTGTGTAAAGTTTTGTTATGTGATCAGAATATTTATAGTTCTCCTTCATGGCGCATACGAAAAATCGTGCAAAATTGCGCAATATATTGTACTGTATTTTTTTAATACACTATGTTGCGTAATTTTATTTTTTCTCTGTTCAAAATAAACGTTGTATTGAATGTTTGTCGGTGTTATCATCACAACTGCTCTTACAAACCGCGTTTATGAGATTTTTGCTGTAAACAGCGACGTTGAGAGCGAAACAGGCGTAAAGGCCAGCGTATACAGCCTTGTTGCAAACTCTCTCGCAAACGGCGGTGTTTCCGGAACTGCCTATAATGCAGATAATTGGATTGACGTAACACAGGTTAAGGAAGCTGCTAATGTAATTGCAGCCGGTGGTATCACGATTACTGGCGGTGATCTTGCCAAAACTAAAATTACATCACGCGCATATGCGCCGCAGGGCCGCCGAAAGGCGGCCCTGTTTGTGCGCAGAAATGATAGATATAAAAAATAGACAAATGCCTTAAAAGCGTCAAATATCCTCTTGACATAATATACAAAAAAGTACTATAATATATATGGTGATACACCGATAACAATAGAATACGGGCTTTTTGGCCAGGGCGGTTATCTATCGCACTTTGCCGGACGGTCATATGACAGAATTTGAAGCGACATCATTGTTTTGGCCGACCGGCTTTTGGTTTGTTTTTGCCGGAAACGGCAAAAAAATAACTGCCAACTTATAGGTCGGCAGTTATTTTTCTGAATAACCCGATCGGAAAACCGCTCAGTGGTCTCCCTTTCTATTGTTGTTATGATCATCTCCGGGGTTTGTCAAGAGGCAGCCCCGGATTTTTTAGTTATTTTCAAGCACGGTATACATCAGGGCCGCGTCATTTTTCATAACGTGTTCCTTTATATCCTCCACGCGAACCTTTAAAAGTCTCTCTCCGAAGCGCAGCTCAAGAATGTCTCCGGCTTTGACCTCGCTGCCGGGCTTGGCGACCTTGCCGTTTATGGTAACCCGCCCGCCGTCACAGGCCTCGTTAGCCACAGTGCGGCGCTTTATAAGGCGGGAAACCTTAAGATATTTATCTATCCTCACTTAAACCACTACTTTCTGTTAAAGAAGGCAGAAAATGCCTTATAGCACTGATATACATCCATCTTGGCCGCCACCTCGTATGGCGCATGCATGCTGAGCATGGGTACGCCGCAGTCAATGGTGTCTACACCGAGATTGGCCACGAACTGGGCGATCGTGCCGCCGCCGCCCTCATCTACCTTGCCGAGCTCGGCGGTGTGCCAAAGCACGCCTGCCTCATTGAATATAGCGCGAACCTTAGCCATAAGTTCAGCGGGAGCATCGTTGCTGCCGCTCTTGCCGCGGGAACCTGTATACTTGCTGATAGCGATGCCACAGTTCAGACGTCCGCTGTTGCTCTTCTCATATACTCCCGCATAATTGGGGTCATAAGCCGCACTTACGTCAGCGCTGAGGCAGAGGCTTCTGTCCAAAGCTCGGTTGAGGTTCAGTGCGTTAGCGCCCGCTCCTGTCTTGTCCAGCAGTTCGAGCAGCGCCAGTTCGAGGAAACGGCTCTTTGCACCGGTGTTGCCCATGCTGCCGACCTCTTCTTTATCGGTCAGCAGACATATGGCGGTATATTCCGGAGTCTCTGTGTCGAGCAGAGCTCGCAGATTCGGATAGCTGCATACGCGGTCATCGTGACCGTAGGCCCCGATCAGGCTGCGGTCGAAGCCGAGATCCTTGGCCTTGAACGCGGGCACGATCTCCAGCTCGGCGCTGGTGAAGTCCTCGTCATCTATTCCGTATTTTTCAGTCAAAAGCCCGAGAACAGCCTCGCGTACTTTTTTGCCATCATCACCTTCCGAGGTGGGCAGAGAGCCAACGAGAACGTTCAGATTTTCACCCTCGATAAAGCTGTAGGCGGGCTTGGACATCTGAGAATTGCCGAGATGCGGAAGCAGATCGGTGATAGTAAAGGTTATATCGTCACCCTCGTCGCCTATCGCGATCTTTACAGTCTCGCCGCTTTGCTTTACAACAACGCCGTGTATGGCCAGCGGAATGGCGGTCCACTGATATTTTTTAATGCCGCCATAGTAGTGAGTCTTAAGGAAAGCCATCTCGTCGGACTCGTAGAGGGGATTTTGCTTAAGGTCCAACCGCGGCGCATCAATATGGGAGCCAACAATTCCAACGCCGTCGGTTATCGGGCGGCGGCCTATGACAATGAGGGCAATGCCCTTGTTTTTATTTACCGCATACAGCTTGTCGCCTGCCTTGAGGCTTTCAGCCTCTCCAAGCGGCTTAAAGCCGACCTGGCCTGCCAGACGCACAGCCTCATCAACGCTTTCACGCTCAGTTTTTGCACTGTTAAGAAAGTCAATATATCCATTGGCAAAATCATATACTGCGGCCTTCAGCGCTTCATCTGCGTCCTTCCAGCCATTTTTAACTTCATATTTCATTATTCTACACCCTTTCATATATATCTTATTAAATTATAGTACAGTCGGGAAAATTTTGCAATAGTTTTTTATTTTAATTTGCAAAAAAAACGGAGCCCGAAGGCTCCGTTTGCAGTGTACATCAATTAAACTTCTAAGTAAGGAGATTAATTTTTGTGGAGCGCAAAGCACTCGCTGCAGTAAATAGGTCTGTCGTTCTTGGGAACGAAAGGAACTTTAGCTTCCTTGCCGCATTCAGCGCAAACAGCTGTGTACATCTCGCGGCCTTCTCTGAGAGCCGTCTTTTTCTTTGTGCGGCACTCTTTACATCTCTGAGGCTCGTTCTGGAAGCCTTTCTCCGCATAGAATTCCTGCTCGCCCGCGGTGAACACGAATTCCTGTCCGCAATCCTTGCAGACTAA
>JAFLUQ010000205.1 GCA_022508735.1 Oscillospiraceae bacterium
GTGTCAAGACCGTCGGTGAAGACAATCAAATACCTTGGCGCATTCGGGTCAGCTTTATCTTTAGGCAGAATCTTATCTATATACGCCTTCAGGCCGCTTCGCGTACTTGTGCTGCCGGTAAGGGCGTAGTTATACTGGCCCCTGCTGTCAGAGCTCTGCAGGGTGCCGTCGCCGTGATTCAGTGACAGAAAGTCTACTCCATCGCCTGATCCGGCGGTCCAGTCCAGCAGAACAGCCTGGTCGGTGGGGAGACTGCTGGCGCTGAAGCGCACGGCTGCCACCGGGGTGGTGGGAGATCTCTCCCCCAGCCTGGTTATAAAGGAGCCCACGGCGCGCCTCAGGTCCTCCGTCTTAACGTATTGCTCATCCGTCAGCTCATACACGTAGGAGGCAAAATGGTACGTAGCATCCGCCGTACTTTCCAAGTTGGTACGGCTGAAAAAGCAGCGGAGATATCCTTCCGCATCCACGTAAAAGCGTATGGGGGAGCTTTCGGCGGACTTGTAGTTATATCCGGTGTTGACGCCCCCGGGGTAGTCCGGGGCTATAACACTGTCCGGAAAGTCGGTGCTTGCTCTCACGCCGACCATGCGCTTTGCGGTGTCGAGACCGCTGTTCCAGCCTTGGTGGGTCACGTAGAACCATCCACCATCGGCGGTGGGGTTCAGGAGCTGATAGCTGGTTGCGCCGCCCGCCAGCGTAACCTTGTCCGGAATGACAGTCGGTTTGGTGCCCGCGCTGAAACTGTCGGGGCGGCCGCCGTCATCTTTAATCTTCGCGGCATAACCGCCATTTGCTCCCGGCGCACTGTTCTTCAGCCAGGTTCTGCTGCTGTTGTCATTAGGATAGGGTCTGTTATTGGCATCGTTTTCAAACTTATATAAGCCAATTAAACTGTCTTTTGTTTGCCAATCACCGGGAGAATTGTATAAGCTTTCAACCTCAGCCGCACTCAGCGCGGCATTGAAAACATAGATGTCATCGACGAAGATAGTTGCACCGTTGTACTCATCCTTGATGCCATTAAATATGATATTAATATCGTCAGCATCCTTGAAAGAAAAAGCGGTCCCTTCGTTAACACCGGTGCTGCCATCACTTTGTTTGCCAATGCTGCCGTTCAGATAAGAGGTCACGCTCTCGCCATCAAATACCAGTGTAACTACCTTTGCACTGTTCTGAAGGGCGGCGCCTCTAAGAAAAACAGAGCTGATATCGGTAAGCCAGTCGCCTCTGCCCCTTTTCTGGTTAGCCCTGAGGCTGCTGTTATTATCACCTTCATCACGAATAAGTCTGTAAAAGCCGCCATCGCTCACCTTGCCGGACATAGAGCCGATATACATCAATTCCGCCAGTCTTTTATTATCCCCTGAATCAGCACCCTTTGGTATTTTAAAGGATACGGTAAACTGCCCGCTTGTGGGCTTTGCATCCAACAGAATTCCTGCAGTTGACGCTTCCTTGCTATCAGTTCCACTGATATGATATCCGTTATAGCTGTCCATTCGGAAGTCGCTGTGAGGAGAGCTGGGCCAACCGGTCTTGACATCTTCTTCACTCAGTATAAACTCATAATAGTCGTCAACCGGAGACTGAGTGTACAAGCCCTCCCAATAACCGATGGGCACGTACTCCATCGTACCCTCGTTGGGGTCATAGACGAAATAAGCATAGCCGCTGACGCCGAGCATGGAGTTGTCGGTGTTGTGCGGATTGAGGAGGGTATTGACCTGCGCATCGGTGAGGAAATAGTCTTCCCAGCCGTTTGCCGAATCATTCGGATCGTCTCCGTCTTTAACCACCTTGCGCGGATCTTTCCCAAGCGCGGCGATGAGCTTATCTTTATTATTTGCGGGCACGGCCCCTCCGTTAAGAACTTTAAGCTGCTCCTTTGTAAGTTGAATCCTGGCCGGCACGTCAGAAGCGAACGCCATACTGCCGGAGGCGTCCAGGACCATACCTATCTGAGGCGCGTAGCCTTCGGAATACCAGGCCTCCAAGTCCAGATTGAAGGTGCGTCCGTCATCTATCCTGATAGGGTTACCGTCCGCGTCTTCAAGGAGGAGGCCATCCGCGCCGTAGGCATATTCCGCCATGATACTGGCGGTTTTGTCCGTATGCAGTCCCTCGGTGGTGTTGTATATCTTGGTCAGAACCACCTTCTGCCCGTTCAATGTGCTCGTTATCTCCTTGTCTGCATCAACGGGCGTAGGTTCTTCAACGGGTTTGCCGGTTTCGGGATCCAAGGCGATCTCGCCGGCCCTATGTAATGTTCCCTTACTGTCTGTCCATTCTTCTGCATATGTGTAGACCCAGGCCGTATCCTGCTCAGGCCGCCCCTGCATTATGCCGTTATCGCCAAAAACCACATTGCCATCATCACCGTCCGCAACGGCGGACTTATTCATATAGAATGCGTGCCCCTTTACGAGGTGGGTGTATTGGTCATACTTGACCGTAAACAGGTCGGGTCGGCCGTCATACTCGGTAACAGCGCCCGGACCGGCGGAAAGTGACAGGCCCGCAAAGTTCTCATTGCTCAGAGGATGCGCCTTGAAGGTTATGCTGCCGGCTAACGGGTCAACGGCATATATATACTGCGACCTTGTAACAAAGTCACCGTCTGTATATATTTCCTGCATCTGGCCCTTTGTGTGATTGCCCTTGTTGTCGGAAAATGTATCCTGATATACGAGACAGAACTTGTACTGGCAATTATATATGTAATCGTCCTCATCTTCAGTTTCTTTTCTTTTTTTCTCGTAGGTATATCCTTCAGGCACGGGCACGATATATCCCTCGAGAATAACGAAGTAGCGGTCTGCGGCCTCGCTGTACATTGACTCGCCCTGGAACGAGGTATGATTGTCCGGCTCCGCGTGCCAGTGCCGCATGAAAAAGTGCAGGGCGTTGTCCCAGTCGCCATCAAATGGACGATTTGAGATATCCTCGCCCGACACGGAGATCATCATTCCGCTGAAAGTGGATACAATTATAAACATACATATTGTTAACGCAGTCATTCTGGCTAGCACTTTTTTCATATGCTTATACCATCTCCTTAAAGGTACATTTACACCATTTTAATTACTTCTATTATACCTGTATAATCACGAATTGTCAATGTTAAATTTTAATTTTCAGACTAAATTACAAAAAATTGG
>JAFLUQ010000206.1 GCA_022508735.1 Oscillospiraceae bacterium
ACCTACATGGGCGACGGAAATCCCCTGCCCTCCTACTCCGGCGAGCCCAAGACCGTAGAGCTCAGCGGTGATATCGACGAGTTTACAAATAACCTCTGGACAAGCCTCAATGAGGAAAACAAAGTCTCTCTCTTTGTTCGTTACATAGACATTGCCTCGGGCGAGTGTGAGACAAGGATTGTGAATAAGAATGCATAAGAAGCTTTTGGCACTGCTACTGGCGATGGTCATGATACTGGCCTGTGTGCCGGTGACCGTCGGTGCGGTGCCTATCATAAGCGTTGGCTTCAGCAAAGATGAACTCACCGCAGGATTGCTGAGTGCCTCGTTTAATATTGCCGAGACTGGGGCCTCCGGGCCGCGAAGATTTTTTGCCGCCATTGTTTACTGCGACAAAGACGGGCAGCTTATTGATTTTGCAGCTTCCCCTGTCGAAACCGCCTCGCGGCTTGGCGGTATAATATACGACGCGACCGCCTCCCTGACGCTTTCAATCACCGAGGATGTCTCTGCCGGGCAGTACGCTAAAGCGGTGCTGCTCGACGGCGAAACGCTGGCACCTATCTCGATATCGCTTGACCCGATATACTGTGCCGGGCCTGAGCCCGAACCGACCTATACCGGTATTTTCGAGCGGTACTATACCATTGACAGTGAAAACGGCTGTATTGCCATGAACGGCAGCACCGTGACCGTTGCCGAAACCGGCACGCCCTTTCGCCTGAAGGATATGGGCGACGGCTATGTGGGCTTTGTAGACAGCAGTGCCCCCAAGAGACGGCTCAGCACTGATGACGGCTCTGTGATCCGCAGACTTTACGGTTTTGGCGGTAGCTCTATGTTATGGAAGCTCGAACCCACGGAGAACGGAAAGTACTATATAAGCCATTATGACGGCGGCTATATGGCAATCGAGAACGGCACTGCCGTCGTAAGCGAAACGCCATGTGCCTTTGAACTGAATTTTGCAGGAGAAAGCGACTTCACACGCATGACCGGGCTGGACGGCTTCAAGCTCCTGAGCGAGGCCGAGCAGCAGAGCGTCATAGATATCTGCACCTCGGTTGGCGCAGGAATTTTCCCGAGTGGCACAAACAGTGACACGATGCTGGAAATTATGGAGGCCGCTTTTGCAGGCATATGCTCCTCGCGGAATGATAAAACTCCGGAACAGCAGCGAGACGCCATTCTTGCCGCAGTGCGAACCCCGCCCAAGTATAACGCCGGCGAAACTGACGAGATGCAGGGAGTTTTAATAGACAGTCTGCCTGAAGGCGGCGCGGAAATATCTCAGACCGCTCCGGTGAAGGAGCATGTAGACTACATATGGGATTTGGGCGAAGGTGTATATAACCGCATCGACGCGACCTATACCGGCTTCGGGCACAGTCAGACGGTCAAGTTCTACTACAATGAGAGCGGCGCAACCAATGTGCAGACTGCTATAGGTGCTCTGGCCCGATTCCCCTATGAGTACCGGCAGTTCATAACTCAGGTGAACGTATATGTGCCCACAACCAGCTTTACATATAACTGCGACGGCCCGGTGCTGACAGTTCGTGTGCCCGACGGCACAAATGTTGAGACCATGGCGCGTAATTTTGCACATGAATTGGGCCACAGCATAGATTACTGCGGCGGCGGCGTTCCCAAGTGGGACGGTACGGCCGAGTGGCAGGCCGCCATAGAGAATGATCTGGCCACAGTTTCGATCTACGGCAACAGTAACAGTGACGAGGGCTTTGCCGAATTTGCCCGACTCTACTTCCAGTCATACGGCAGCCGTGACCGCATGATTGGCGTTAAACAGCTTTACCCCAACAGGTATGCTTCCTTTGTGAAGTTACTTAATAAAATCGGAATGGAAACTTTATATTAAAAAGAAAGGATAAAATACTATGAACGAAATGCAGCTCAAATACGGATGCAACCCCAACCAGAAGCCCTCGAGAATATTTGTTGAGGAGGGCGACCTTCCCATTGAAGTGCTGAACGGCAAGCCCGGCTATATCAATTTGTTGGACGCCTTCAACGGCTGGCAGCTGGTGCGCGAGCTTAAGGCCGCCACCGGTCTGCCCGCGGCCACAAGCTTCAAGCACGTGAGCCCCGCCGGAGCAGCTGTGGCCACCGAGCTCAGCGACACACTGAAAAAAATATACTTCGTGGACGATCTGGAGCTTTCTCCCATAGCCAGCGCCTACGCCGCCGCCCGCGGAGCCGACAGAATGTCCTCCTACGGCGACTTCGTAGCCCTGTCTGACGTTTGCGACAAAGAGACAGCTACACTTCTGGCCCGTGAGGTCAGCGACGGCATAATCGCCCCCGGCTATACTGACGAGGCTCTTGAAATACTTAAGTCCAAGCGCAAGGGAACCTATAACGTTATAAAGATCGACCCGGACTTCGTGCCTGCTCCCATTGAGCACAAGCAGGTGTTCGGCGTGACCTTTGAGCAGGGCCGCAACGAGCTTAAGATAGACGATGAGCTTCTTTCCAACATCGTTACCGAGAACAAGATCATCCCCGACGATAAGAAGCGCGACCTTATAATCTCGCTCATCACACTTAAATACACCCAGTCCAACTCCGTTTGCTACGTGAAGGACGGACAGGCCATAGGCATCGGCGCAGGCCAGCAGAGCAGAATACACTGCACCCGCCTTGCCGGAAACAAGGCCGATATCTGGTGGCTCCGTCAGGCTCCGCAGGTGATGAACCTCAAGTTTGTTGACGGCATTCGCCGCCCCGACCGCGACAACACCATTGACGTATATATCAGTGACGAGTACATGGACGTGCTGGCCGAGGGCAAGTGGCAGACCCTGTTCAAGGAGAAGCCCCCTGTGTTCACCAAGGAGGAGCAGAAGGCATGGCTGGCTCAGAACAAGGGCACCTGCGTAGGAAGCGACGCATTCTTCCCCTTCGGCGACAACGTAGAGCGCGCCCGCAAGAGCGGCGTAGAGTACATCGCCCAGCCCGGCGGCTCTATCCGTGACGACAACGTTATCGAGACCTGTGATAAGTACGGCATAGCAATGGCGTTTACAGGTATCAGATTGTTCCACCATTGATGCACGTGAAAAATCAGCGTCGCATCTCACCCTTTATCGGAGCTTGAAGTATCTGTATACATCGGCGCTC
>JAFLUQ010000207.1 GCA_022508735.1 Oscillospiraceae bacterium
GCATGATCCCGATCACTCAGAAGGAATATGACGATCTTCTCAGAGTTTACGGCCCTGTAAAAGAAGATGCGCCCGGCAGCGAGCCCATCCTCACCTACGACTTTGAGAGCGAGACCGAAGGTCTTATGGGCGGCGCCGAGATAACTGAAGACGCTGAAACAGGCAGCAAGGTTCTCTCCCTCAACGGTAACGGCGCTTACTTCGAGTTCCCCGAAGGCACCTTCGACCGCAGAGACACCTTCACGCTCCTTATGGACGTTAAGACGAACATGACCGGCAACTTCCTCACCTTTGCTGTTGGCTCCGGTGATACCGATCACTATATGTTCTTCCGCGCAAGAAATAATCAGCTCCGCATGGCCGGCACTATTTCCGGCTGGCAGTTCGAGCATGATGCTGCAACTGACAATGCCGGCATCACCGGCGAGTGGGCAAGAATCGCTCTTGTTGTTAAGCCCGGCTACTACGCTATTTATAAGGATGGCGTTCTCGCCGCGGAAAATGACAATATTACAGTAACAAAACTTGCCAAGGAGAATGGCGGCGGCTCTCTGCTGACCACTTCTCACCTTGGCCTTGAGGGTCTTAAGGCATATCTTGGTAAATCCTTCTTCCCGGATGACCAGTATGTGACCGGCAGCTTCGATAACGTGGCTCTCTATAACCGTGCGCTTGATGCCGGCGAGATCCTTCAGGACGCCATTCCCGATATGAATGACGAAAGCATGATCGACTCGGATATCGAAACTGTTACTCTTCCTCAGGTTGTTGTGTCTGACATCGAGCTTCCCCTTGAGGGCACTTACGGCAGCACTATTTCCTGGACCAGCTCCGATGAAAGCTACATCACCGCCGACGGTAAGGTAACACGCCCCTCCGCTGAGGAAGGCGATGCCACAGTTACTATGACTGCCACCTATACCTACGGCAGCAAGTCTAAAACAGTGGTTTATAAAGTTACCGTTAAGGCAGAGTCCGCAAAAACCTGGAACTCCACAACCGGTTGGAGCGGAAATTCGTTTGAGACCGTAACAGAGTCCGCCTATATAGAGTTTGACGTTATTCCTAACGAATATACCGACGGATTTATAGGCATCTATTCTTCCACTGCTTCGCCCGGCGCATGGGCAGACTACAACATCATCATCCGCACCAAGCCCGACGGAACCTTTGATGCTCATAACGGCACCGAATATAAAGCCAGCGAAATAAAATATGAGCCCGGCAGAGTTTATCACGTAACTGTTTCTGCCGATGTGAATGCAAAGACCTTCTCGGCATGGATAACCGACGATCTCGGAAATACATCTCTCCTGGCTGAAAACTACAGCTTCCGCTCTAAAGCAGGCAGCGACCTTTCAAACGTGACTGTACGCGGCGGCGATAAAGTCGCAGCAGGCACCTTCACGGTTGAAGGCTTTGAGATCAAAGACGGTCCCGATGTTAAGGCCGAGCTCGGCTGGGACGGCACGGACTTCACCATCAACTTTACAGCCGCTCCCGCTGACTCTATCGCGGTATACTCTGAGACTGCCAAGGATGTAAATATCGGTGCTGAGCTGAATGGCAGCGACGGCCTTGCCCTCTCCACCGCTGACAGCAATCGCAGTTATCAGGCGCAGGCCACTCTCGGCGATTTCACAGGTGAAGCCTGTGCTCCCGTAAGTGTATACAGCCTTGTTGCTCAGGCAGTCGTTGATTTCGCTTTTGACGGACAGATCATAGCCGATCAGCTTGAAAAAGCAAAGGCCGTGCTTGACAAGGGCGGCGTTTACATCAAGGATGGCGAGCTCACCGCGGAATCTGCCAAGCTTATGGATATTGATGGCGACACAGTTAAGCTGAATGCTAAGGCTGTAAAAGCCGGTCTTCGCTTCAATAGCGTTAAATATGCAATAGCTGACGGAGCAACCGCAGATGCTTCTGTAAGCGAGGACGGCACATATGTAACCATTGCCGGTCTCAGCGTGATGGAAGCAAGCGTCATCTACCTTGAGGACGTTGAATTTGTTCTGAATATCGCAGATGAGGCTGTCGCAGATGAGGCGGTTTCCGGCGAGCTTGACTTCATCGAAGAAGTTTAAGGAGGTTGATTGAAATGAAAAAATATTTTGAAACCCCCGCTGTAAATGCAATTGAGTTTGATGCCGTTGACTTGATCATGGCTTCTGCCGAACTGGTAAAGCGCAATACCGGCCTCGGCGCAATTCAGGATACAGATGAACCTAAAGCAGACCTCTGGATGGGCGCCAACGAAGGCTGGCTCTGATAAATACAGCCCCATAATTTAAAAGCCGAAAGGCTCCGCAATTTGCGGAGCCTTTCTCTTGTAACTGTAAACCCTCGGCAAAGCCGAGGGTTTATGTATTATTTTTTGTTATTTTTTGTCTCAAACAGCCCAAGCTTATTTATTCTTTCGCTGCGGCTTTTGGCCTTTTTTAAAATATCTGCCGTGCTAACTCCTCTCACCTTGCGGTTATTACGCAAAAAGCGCAGCAGAGTCATCATCCAAAGCACCGGCCAAAGCAGAAATACTTTGGTCATTTTCGGGAAATTCAAACACGTCATGTGGTGGAACTCACGAATAAGATCAAAAAGTGATGTGCCTCTGAGGGCTACCATACGGTCTTTACTGGATCTTCCGAATTCCTCTGCTTCCATAAAGTCCTCTACAAACTTGAGTGCGTCAGTCTCACCAATCAGGCCATTCATGTTTCTGCACAAACAGCAATTTTCGTTGAGCCCAAGATAAATTACGCATACTGATGTGATCATATCAGAGAAGCCTGATAGCCCGCTTTCACGCACAAGCGACAAATATATCTGAATTTCTTCCTCAGATACCTCTCGTTGCCAGAAAAGCACCCAGTCGCACAACAACTTAAGGCCAAACCCGGCCCGCAGAAAATGCTGCAGCATATGCAGAAGCAAGGAATATGCCTGATAGCCGTCAGAGAGCACCGGGAAATTATAGCCCATAATGTTACATTCTTCTATATGCTCCGGAATTTTCTGCAGCAGATCCTTAATATAATTATTTATGTACGAGTTATCAAAGGGCTCAGCAAGCATAGTATGCAGCTCAGTCTCAATGCCCGCTTCATTGACTATAACCAGGTGGTGAAGGGAGGGTT
>JAFLUQ010000208.1 GCA_022508735.1 Oscillospiraceae bacterium
AAAACATATCACCTTTATCAAAATAATTCGCTTTTATATCAAGCAAATCATCATTTAATCCCGGAACACGCCCAAGTGCATTCTTAGCTTCAAGAACCATAAAAATCAAATCATCACGGTATTTATCTTCGAAAGGCATTATTTTCACACAATCAGCCCCCAATTCCGATTTGTCATACTACACGATAAACTGGAATTTATGACTCTCATTACAATGACCTTTTTAACTTTATGTAAATTCCAACAAAACAAGTATACGGTCTGATAATTGTTTCAAAGTAACGTCTGTCGCCGCGAGCAAATTCATTATTAACGGCAAGCCACTCATTCCATGCTTCATTAAAGCAGTCCATTTCCCACGTCTTTACCGACTCCATTCAATCATACCATACAACCTACTAAAATGCAAGTTTTTATTTGTAAACCAATTAGCTATAAATAAAACATCATTGCTATTGTAAACCTACATGTGCTTAGATATCAACAAAAAGATTATGTCGAATTGCAAGGTTACACTTACTGCTTTAGATCATGATATGCGTATGTTTTGTTTGCCCTGCCGAGGTTTATTATCGGCCGTAGACTGCGGAGGAAACGAGTTTTTCGACAAAATTATGAGACTCCGCATTGTTTTTTGCACACGTTTATGATATACTGAGATATATCATAAACAGAAGGTGATACAAATGCCATTTAACATAATACGCGCCGATATAACCTCCCTTGATGTTGACGCTATAGTAAATGCCGCAAACAGTCGGCTTCAGGCCGGAGGAGGCGTATGCGGCGCAATATTCTCCGCGGCGGAAAAAGCAGAGCTGCAGGCCGCCTGTGATAAGATAGGCTATTGTGGCATCGGCGAAGCGGTAATTACAAAGGGATTCAAGCTTAAGGCCAAGTACATCATACATACTGTCGGCCCCATATACGGACAAAATCCCGCCGAAGAGGAGCAGCAGTTGTATTCCTGCTATAAAAACTCTCTGGAGCTGGCGGAGAAAATGCATCTTGGTTCTATTGCGTTTCCGCTGATCTCTTCAGGGATCTATGGCTATCCCAAGGCGGAGGCGCTCAAAATTGCCACAAGAGCTATAACGGATTTTCTTCCGGGCAGTGATATGCAGGTCGTTCTTGTGGTATATGACAGAAAGGCCTTTCAGATAAGCGGAAAGCTGTTTGCAGAAGTTGAGAGCTTCATTGACGAAAGAATGGTGAAGCCGGAAAGCCGCAGAAGCGCCGACTTACGACTGTCTGAGGATATTGAGTATGCCGCTGCGTCAATGCCTATGGCAAAGCAGATAGCTATACCTGATGGCGCACCGCTGAGGCCTCAGCTATCTCTCGAAGAACTGCTGCACCAAAAGGTCGAAACCTTTTCAGATATGCTGTTCAGGCTCATAGACGAAAGAGGAATGACCGATGTGGAGGTTTACAAAAGAGCCAATATTGACCGCAAGCTGTTTTCTAAAATGCGAAAGAAGGATTATGCGCCGAAAAAAGCTACGGTTCTGGCGCTTATCATCGCTCTTGGGCTGGATATGGGCGAGGCCCGACAGCTTCTTGGTCGGGCGGGATACGCCTTTACGGAAAGCAGCAAGCTGGACATCATAATCGAGTTTTTCATCGAAAACAAAAAATACGATATTTTTGAAATAAACGAGACTCTGTTTGCCTTTGATCAGCCTATTCTTGGCTCATAAATGTCGCCTTGAAAGCGACCAAACCTCTTTTGACAGCCGGTATAATAAAACCATAAAATCTAAGGAGGTAAATCTTATGAACAAGAATCTGACAGAAATGGTATTTATTCTCGACCGGAGCGGCTCTATGCAAGGCCTGGAGGCCGACACCATCGGAGGCTACAATTCACTTTTGGAAAAGCAGAAGAATGTAGTCGGCGAGGCCGCGGTCACGACCGTGCTGTTTGACGACCGATATGAAATGCTCCACGATCATGCCGGTATAGCGAAGGTCGATCCTATGACAGCCAGAGACTATTACGCCAGAGGCATGACCGCGCTGCTGGATGCAGTCGGAAAAACCATAAACCATGTTGGCAATCGGCACAAGTACGCCCCTGACAGCGAGGTTCCGTCAAAAACCGTAGTGGTGATCATTACTGACGGCCATGAGAACGCAAGCAGAGAGTTCAGCTTAAAACAGATCAAAGCCATGATTGAGCGCCAAAAGTCGAAATATGGTTGGGAGTTCCTGTTCTTAGGTGCCAATATAGACGCTGTAAGCGCCGCAGCGGATATAGGTATCTCTGCCGATAGATCGGTCAATTATCGGGCGGACAGCGAGGGGACGGCTGAGAACTTTTCATCTGTCAGCGATGCCGTACGCAGCGTCAGATGTGCAATGCCTATTGATGGCAGCTGGAAGGACAGGATTGAGCGGCATTTCAGGGAAACTGAAAAATGATTATGACTATATTTCATTTTATACGCTTAGACTAAAATTAATAATAAATGGTTGACCAATGCTATATCGATAGTTGGAATTTTGAAGGTATACGCTCCTTTTCCGCCATCGGAACCCCGCAGGGGGCAAAAAATCCCAGAGCCATCAGGACTCTGGGATTTATTATTGCCGGTTTGTAATCAATTGCAGGCCCGTGTTAGGGCCATATACTATTCATTTGAAGAAGTATTATATGGACATCGTTTTCCAATGCACTGCTCATTTTGCAATGAAAATTCACATTTAATAGGCGGCATGCGGAGCGATATGCCATAACGTTTTTGGATGTATCCGACTGCCTGCTCCATAGATGAGAAGGCGTCACGTTTGCAGCACCTCGGACCGCCTACTTTTGCAAGTCGGGCGAGGGCTGCAGACGTATACTCCATGTGACTTCCCCAGTCCTCAGTAGAGAGAGGACCGGTACCGTCAATGATAGCAAGCGCCGCACCAATTGACGTAACTGCACCACATACGCCCCACAATCCGCAGGCTGCTCCGGGCATTCTTAATCCTTCGTGCATTAGTTTCTGCAAAGCAGCGTAGAGTTCAATGTTCCCACCTGCATTGTGAAATGCTGTCAGAATACAAGCACCGTCAAGAACATGATGTTCAGGCCCGTGTATATTTACAAAATCCTTTTGAGCAATCGTATAAAAAATTTCATA
>JAFLUQ010000209.1 GCA_022508735.1 Oscillospiraceae bacterium
AGCTTCTTGGGAACCACGCTGTAGCCGTAGATCTGGCCGTGGGGATGGGGCATGGTAACGCCCACAACAGCACCGCGGTTTTCAAAGATAAACACGTATTTTATATTCTCGTCGGCGCGCAGGGCCTCAAAGCGCTCAGTCCACAGATCAACCAGCTTGCGCACGTGATCCTCGGGCAGCTCGGGCAGAGTCACCGTGTGCTCGGGCGAATAGAGAATAACCTCGCACTTGCCGTAAGCGGGGCGAACCTTATATACATTTGTTTCCACGTCGTCGGGCTCGGGAGGGGTCTGCATAAGAGCCGGGAAGTCATTATCATACTCATAGACATCAAAGCTCTTGGGAACCTTGTCATTGTCCGGGCCGGGACAGAAGGGGCACCAGTCCTTGGGCATCTGGGGCCTGTTCTGACGGTGGGAAGCTATCATGATCCAATCCTTAGTGAGAGGATGCCAACGTAATTCTGCCATTATTTATCACCTCATAGAAATTTTTGTGATTTTGTCCATTAATATTATACTATTATTTTGACCTTTAGTCAAGAATTATATTTCAAAAATCCATAAATAAATTAGTGATGAACTATTTTCCTTTAGGGCATACCCTCATACACACTCCGCAGACAGCGCCCCGCCCTATAGCCTGAAACTGACGCTTCATGTATTCGCTGCAGGCCCGGGCGTCAAATATCTCGCTCCGCTCCATTCCGGGAGCGTAGTTCACGCCCTTTATGGCCAGCGCGCCGCAGGCGTCGGTGCAAAGCCGGCAGCTGCCGCAGACATCTTCGTATACAAATTCACCGGCCGGCAGCGGGGCATCTGTGAACACCGTGCCAAGCCTCACCCGGGGACCGTATTTTTTAGAAAGAAACAGCGCGCTTTTGCCTATGCTGCCCAGACCGGCCATGACGGCGCATTTCTTGTGACTGAAGCGCCCGGCAAATTCCTCCACCGACTGGCTTGCCGGAACTGCCGCCGCGCGATAACCTTCGCTTGTGAGCAGCAAAACCAGCTTTTCCGCCACCCGGTCGATATAGGCGTTGACTGTACGGTAATGGTGAAAGTATGTTTTGGTAGGAGCGTCATCGATCTCGTCCACCACCGCGTCGCTCAGGCGCACAACAAGGGTTATGGCCTTGCTGAGGCCCTCAAAGGGTGTGTCAGGCTGCTCAGAAAAGCCGATCTCAGAGATAAGCTCCGCGCCGGCAAGGGCTTGGATTTTTTCGGCAATAGTCATAGGGGTTCCTCCTTGGTGATTTATATTGCGATAAAGGGTATATTGCACTCCTCGGCGTAAAGCTCGCCCCGGCTGCCGGGAGCGGCATATATAGTGAGATTCGGGCAGTCTTCAAAAATCTGTCCTCCCATCATATTCACCAGCGATTCGGGCAGATAAACGCTTTTGAGATTTGAGCAGCCCATGAAGCCTCCGTAAAGCATGTCTGTTACGCCTTCGGGAATCACGATGGCTTCAAGAGATCGGCAATTATTGAAAACTGTGTTTCCTATTTTTGTTATGCCCTTCGGAAGCTCAACGGACTTGAGAGCTGTGCAGCCGTCGAACATACTGTCATTCAAGTAGGTAAGCCCCGAGGGGAGATGCACGCTTTCGAGGCTCGAACAGCCACGGAAGGAGGAGCCGCCTACGGTGAGGGCGCTGTCGGGAATATGGACGCTGCGGAGCTTGGAGCACCCTTCGAATGCACTCATGCCCACACTTGTTATCCCGTCAGGCAGAGTTACGGTCTCGAGGGAGGTGCAGCCTTGAAACAATCCGAAAGAGATTGCGGTCACGCCGGAGGGAATGTCTGCAGCAGTGATAGAGGAACAGTCCTCAAAGGCTGAGTCGCCAAGCTCGGTTAAGCCGACTGGCAGGTTTATTTCCGTCAGATTTTCACAGCCCTCAAAGGCCGATGTGCCAATGGAAATCAGCCCTTCAGGGAGATCAATGCTTTTAAGATCACTGCGATCGTAAAATGCGTAGTCGGAAATTACCTTGAGGCTGTCGGGCAGAACGATATTTTCAACTGACACACTCGGAGGTAAGTAATAGAGTACGGTTTTATTCTTGTCATAAAGCAGACCGTTTTCGCTGCAGTAAGCCCGATTGGCCGGGTCTACGGTTATAACGGGCGATATGGGGCTCATACGTGGGTTGAGATTAGAGAACAGGAAGTCCAGCGAGGTCAGCCCGGCGGGAATGTTGAGCTCCTTCATGTCGTAAAACCCGTTAAAGGTATGCTCTCCTTTTACGAGTGTCAGCGTGTCGGGAAGGTGCACGGAGGTGACTCCGCGCATGAAGTGAAAAGTGTTTATTCCGAGGGTAGTTATTCCCTCGCCGACGGTTATGGTCTCAACTTTGAGTTTATACCACGGGGTATAAGTATTCGCATAGTAATCCGCCATAATGCCCTCTCCGGTGAAGGACAGAGCTTTGGTTTCGCTGTCGTAGCTCCACTGTATGTTTGGCCCGCCGTAGTAGCCGCAATCTCCGCCGACGGTCTCGGCATTTGCGGTTATGCACAGCAGAGCGGTCAGGGCAAAAATCAGGGCAATAAGTTTTTTCATGGTAGTTTAATCCTTTCGTTCATTTATAAATTAGACGAGGAAAGGGCGAAAAATGTTCCCAAGTTCTTAAAAATTAAATAAAATGGCCGCGCAAAGCACGGCCACATTTTTACATTTCAGATACCAAGTCCTGCATATTATACATTCCGGTCGGCTTGCCTACCATGAACTTGGCGGCCTTCACCGCTCCGGCGGCAAAAACCTCCTTGCTGGTGGCCTGATGCTTCAACTCAACCACCTCGTCCTGCCCGGCGAAGATAACGCTGTGCTCACCGACTATGGTACCGCCGCGAACGGCGTGCAGGCCGATCTCGCGCTTGCCGCGCTTCCTGCGCACGTCATGGCGGTCGTAGATGTACTCGTTGTCGGCCTTGCTGACGGCATTGATGGCGTCGGCTATGGCGAGGGCCGTACCGCTGGGGGCGTCGAGCTTCTGGTTGTGGTGCTTTTCAACGATCTCAATATCAAAGCTGTCCTCCAGAAGCTGGGCGG
>JAFLUQ010000021.1 GCA_022508735.1 Oscillospiraceae bacterium
TAAACACCTGTACACTTAGGTACAGGCAACAATCCGCCCGGAGGGCGCATGGGTCCAGCGGCACGCTGGTAAACTATAATTTATAATCTGTATAACTTTCTATCCTATATTACCTCCGCCTCAGCCGCGGCGCAGAGTGGCCTCAGCCCCGCAAGGCTGTCCCATGCGAAAACCTTGACCAAGGATGCGCCCTGAGCCGTCATATCGGCCCGGCCGTCCTTCATTACTGCCCCCGTTATGTATCCTCCGCCAGCATCATACGCTGCCGCAAACAGGGTCGCTCCGTTTGGAATATCCGCCGGCTCCACACTCACGGCAAGGCGGTCTTTGTTTACCATGACATTAAGTCCGGTCAATGACGGCCCGGAAAAATGAAACGTTGTCTTACTTAGAACCGCATTTCCGGTATCTATAAAGATGTTACCCCATTCTGCCTTACTGCCCTCATAATACACATCTTTGAGAGCACTGCAGATCAGAAAAGCTCTTTTTCCTATGCCGACAAGAGTTTTCGGAATTTTCAGCGAAGTAACGGTGCTATTGGCATAAAACGCTTCCGCGGCGATAACGCGGGTCCCGGGCAGAAGAGCGTATTCCCCCACGACCTTTTTGCCGTTTATCAGGCAGGGACCTATATAGAGTGCGCCGTCCACATAATTACTGTTGTTTTTATAAAATGCCGTGCCGGAAAAAGCAGCTTTATCGATCTCACGTACTCCTTCGCAGCCTTCTATGTCCGCAAGCTTTTTGCAGCCGTTGAAGGCGCTTGCTCCTATAGTCACCACGCCGCTTGGTATGGTTATGGCAGCGAGGGAGATGCAGTCCTGAAAAGCGCTCTCCCCTATAGAGACCACGCCATCGGGGATCGTAACACTTCTGAGGTTTGTGCAGCCACTGAAGGCTCCCATTCCTATCTCTTCAATGGCTTCGGGCATATAGACGGACCTCAGCAAGGCGCAGTTCATAAACGCGCCCTCTCCGAGGCTCGTAAGCTCCGTCGCATCGGATATATAGGCATAGACAAGGCTGCTGCATTTTTTGAAAGCACCGTCACCGATAATTTTCACGCTTGACGGAAAATAAATTTCAGTAAGCTCCCCACAGCCGGCAAACGCGCCGGCTGCTACAGAAACAGTTCCGGAAATCACGTCATAATCGCCGGACACCTCTGTTCTTGACGGATTGCCGTCATCGGCACTGATGAGATGGACGCCTATGTACAGAACACCCTTTCTCCAATTTCCTGATCTATTGTAATAAGACGTATTGTCAAAAGCCCCAACGCCAATGTTCATGGCGTTCTTGGGAAGTGTTATCATGTTCAGGCTCGTGCAGCCCGCAAACGCCTTATCCCCTATATTCGTCACACCGTTAGGAACCGTCACATTTTTAAGGCTCGTACAGCTTTGAAACGCCTTTTCCTTTATGCTGGCGACGGGCTTTCCGTCGATCTCTCCCGGAATTTCCAGCCTCGTATCGTCCCCTTCATATTTTGTTATCTCAACATAGCTGTCCTGGCGGACGCTGTATACTATTCCGTCGCTCGTCGTCGCCGCACGACCAACAGCCGGGAGAGCCGCCAGCATAAACACCGTACACAATATTTTCGTCAATTTGTTCATAATACTCCCCCCTATCTCAATTAAGTATATAATATCACATTCATGTATAAAAGTAAATCCAGTTTTAGCAATATTAATATTTTTTTAAAGCTCTGCACGGTATATTTCTTCTGTAAATGCAGCTACTTCCAAAAATATCCGGCGTCAAACGACGCCGGATATTTTTAATTTATCTCGTTGTCTCAACTGCCGCACGTTCCATGGGGAGACCAACCGAATAACGTGCGATAAATTTATTGAAGCCCTCTACATCCTCCGGATCGGGCTCTACGGTGATACCGGCCTTATCGCCGAACACCTTTGAATTCAGGTAATCGGGCAGGCTCTCGCCCTCGGCCTTTTCGACCATATATGCCGCAAGCAAAGCCATACCCCAGGGGCCGCCCTCGCCTGCTGTCTCCATAACACTGACGGGAGCGTCCATAGCCGCGGCCAATATCTTCTGACCAACGCCCTCGGTCTTGAACAGGCCGCCGTGACCGAGAATGCTGTCTACCTTTACGCCCTCCTGACGGAGCATGATGTCGAGACCGATCTTCAGCGCACCGAGAGAAGCATAGAGATGCGTCCGCATGAAGTTCGCCAGAGTGAACTTGCTTTCCGGCGTGCGCGCAAACAGCGGGCGTCCCTCCTCAAAGCCGGTGATGCTCTCACCGGAGTAGTAGGGGTAAGACACCAGCCCGCCGCAGTCGGCGTCGCCTTCCATAGCTCTGAAATACAGCGCGTCATAGAGTGCGGGCTTGCTTATTTCAACACCCACAAGCTCGGAAAACTCACGGAATATATTGACCCATGCGTTGATATCTGAGGTACAGTTGTTGCAGTGCACCATGCCGACCAGCTCACCGTCGGGGGTGGTAACAAGGTCGATCTCGGGATATACCTTGGAAAGCTCCTTCTCAAGAACTATCATAGCGAATACCGACGTACCGGCAGACACGTTGCCTGTGCGGCGTGTAACGCTGTTGGTGGCGGTCATGCCTGTTCCGGCGTCACCCTCCGGGGGTGCAAGAGGACAGCCCGGCTCAAGCTCGCCGCTGGGGTCGAGCCAAAGAGCGCCCGCTTCGGTGAGCGTGCCTGCGTTCTCGCCTGCCAGCAGCACCTTGGGCATAATGTCTTCAAGGCGCCAGGGATACTGCTTAACAAGCAGGTTGAACTTCTCTACCATTGAGGCGTTATATGTCTTGGTAACAGTGTCTATCGGGAACATACCGGAGGCCTCGCCCACGCCGAGGACCTTCTCGCCGGTGAGCTGCCAGTGTATGTATCCGGCAAGGGTGGTCAGATAAGCTATGTCCGCCACATGGCTCTCGCCGTTAAGTATAGCCTGATAGAGGTGGGCTATGCTCCAGCGCTGAGGAATGTTATAATTGAACAGGGCCGTGAGCTCGCGGGCTGCCTGCTCAGTGATCGTATTGCGCCAGGTGCGGAAGGGTGCAAGCAGCACGCCGTCCTTATCAAAGGCCATATAGCCGTGCATCATGGCACTGAAGCCCATGGCTCCTACCTTATGCAGGGAAATGCCGTACTTCTCTTTTACGTCAGCCTTAAGCTTTGCATAGCTGTCCTGCAGGCCGCCGCTGATGTCGCTGAGGGAATAGGTCCACACGCCGTTTTCATAGCGGTTCTCCCAGTCGTGGCTGCCCGAAGCAATGGGAGATTTGTCACTGCCGATGAGCACCGCCTTGATTCTGGTGGAGCCAAGCTCAATGCCCAGCACCGCCTTGCCCGATGAAATTTCACTTTTGATCTGTTCGATGTTCACTTTATTTTTCCTCCTTTTTTATGTATAGATTTAATCCACAATATACTCGCCTATACGCTCCAGAAAGGCTTTAAATCCTTCATCGCCTTCATCAGCGTTGATCGATATATTGACGGGACTGCTCCTGTCAAGACTGAAGATTCCCATTATGGACTTGGCGTTCACAATAAAATTATCAGTCAGTATATCTATCTCAAAACTTGCCTCGGTGGCCGCACCCACCAGCGCCTGTACCTTGTCAATCGTGTCAAGATTGATCTTTTTGTTAACCATTGCCGCCTACTCTCCTTTATTATGTGAGGGTTCTCCGACGCGGGAGTGGTGCAGACCCCAGTCCGACGGAGGCATAAATTTCTCTGTATACAATAATAGCACAAACAAAAAGCAATTAAAAGGTACATTTAATATAAATTTTTAGTTTGCAAACTGTTATTTTTGTATAAAAGTTATATCTTTACCGTTCTTACAGCATAGATTTAACATTCAAAAGAAAAAAATTTATTTAAACGTCGAAAAAAATTTACAATTTAGTGTTTACAAATCTCGCCGGGTGTATTATAATATACTTATATATATATTTTCAAAATCCTGGGAAAGGAGAAGTATTATGAAAAAGATCCTTTTCGCCGCATCTGAGTGCGTACCATTTGTGAAGACCGGAGGACTGGCCGATGTTGTCGGTGCGCTGCCGGGCTGCTTCGACAAGAGCGAGTATGACATACGGATCGTGGTTCCGTTTTACACCTGCATCCCTCAGCGTTTCAGCAAGGATTTCAAGTATGCGGCTCATTTCTATCTCAGCGCCGGAGCTTACATAAACAACGAATACGTGGGTATAACTGAATACCAGTACGGCGGCATAAAATACTACTTTATCGACAACAAGCGATATTTCAGCGGACCACGCCCATACGGCGATATCCGTGAGGATATTGAAAAATTCTGCTTTTTCTCCAAGGCTGTGCTGTCGATCCTTCCTGTGATAGACTTCCGCCCCGACATAATCCACTGCCACGACTGGCAGACCGGCATGATCCCCGTATACCTTAAAACAGAGTTTGCCGGAGGGGATTTTTACCGTGGCATAAAAACGGTAATGACCATACATAACCTGAAGTTTCAGGGCGTTTGGGACATAAAGACCATGAAGGGCCTGACTGGCCTGCCCGACTATCTCTTTACTCCAGACAAGCTGGAGTTCAACGGCGCTGCCAATATGCTCAAGGGCGGTATAGTCTATGCAGACAAGATAACCACAGTCAGCGCCACATATGCCGAGGAGATACAGACAGAATACTACGGCGAGGGTCTTCACGGCCTGCTTAGCGCCAGACGCGGCGACCTCAGCGGCATAGTCAACGGCATTGACTGCGAGATCTTCGATCCGGCCAATGATGACTCAATATTCGCTACCTACGACTTTAACAATTTCTGGGCCAAAAAGTGGGAGAACAAGGTTTATCTACAGGAGCAGCTTGGCCTCGAAAAGGACAGAAACAAGTATATGATAGGCCTCATTTCCCGCCTGACCGATCAAAAGGGGCTCGACCTTGTTCAGAGAGTGCTAAACGAAATTGCGGACGACAATACGCAGCTTGTTATTCTGGGAACCGGTGAACGGCGGTACGAGGATATGTTCAAGGGCGCCGAGTGGGATCACAAAGGGCGGATCAGCGCGAATATCTACTACAGCGAGGAGCTCAGCCACAAGATATACGCCGCGGCCGACGCCATGCTCATTCCCTCACGGTTTGAGCCCTGCGGCCTGACACAGCTCATGGCCCTGCGTTACGGCACCGTGCCCATCGTGCGCGAGACCGGCGGCCTTAAAGATACCGTTCCGCCCTTCAACGAATTCACCGATGATGGGTTAGGGTTCTCCTTCTCAAACTATAACGCTCACGAAATGCTGCACACCATAAACTATTCCAAGCAGGTATATTTCGATATGCCCATAAAGTGGCAGCAGATGATGCTTCGCGGCATGACAACAGACTATTCATGGAATTCCAGCAAAAAACGGTACGAGGAGCTTTACGACAGTTTAACATAGACTTCAAAGGGGGAACCGTGCGTTTCCCCTTTAAATATTCATAAAAAAATTTAAATTAATTATAGGTTTTACGTTTTTTTAGCGAATATATAGTTGAAAACGTTTTCGGCACAAAATTCGGCAGGAGGTGAAGCGAGTGGAGCGGGACGAAAAAATTGTCGCCGGAGTGCGGCGAAGGGACGAAAGGGCTTTTGGCCTGCTGGTAGAGGACTACGGGCCGCTGATAAGAGCCATCGTCCACTGCCACCTGAGCGCCACGATGTACACAGAAGAATGTGAGAACGACATCCTTCTCTCTCTTTGGCAGAACATGGGCAGCTATGACCCGAAAAAGAACAGCCTCAAAAACTGGATAGGCGCGGTCAGCAAGTACAAGTGCGTAGATTATCTGCGCCGCCACTACCGCGAGGCCTGCACCGTGCCCCTCAGCGAAGGGCTTACCGCCCCGGAGCCGGAGGATCTCCGTGAGCTGGTAGAGGAACTGCTGACCGCTCTTAAGCCTGATGACCGTGCGCTGTTCCGGGAGCACTATCTCGAAGGACGCAGCGTTACCGAAATAGCTAAGGCCAGGCACAAAAGTCCCGATCTGCTATACAACCGTCTGTCGCTTGGGCGCAAAAGGCTAAGAAACATTTTTGGAAAGGAGCAATCGCTTTGAAAAACGAATTTGACCTTCTCAATGACGTTATCGTGGATTTCTCAGCCTACGAAGTAAAGGAATTAGAAGAAAAGGAGTTAAACGCCATGAAAAACGTAATAAACAAACCTAAAAAGAAATTCTGGCCCAGAGTGGCCGCCGTGGCCGCCTGCGTGGGCCTGATAGCGGCTATAGGCCAGACCTCCTTCGCAAAGGAGTTTATAGGCAATATTGTCAAAAAGATATCCACCGGGCATAACGAGTTTTTTCAGTACGATATGTCCAACGCGGAGGTTGATATTCCCAAGGAACTGTCAATTTTCTATGACGAAAACGGGAACCTCCTTACCAAGTACTCTGACGGCACCGTGTTCTACGATAAGGATGGCAACAAGATCGAAGATGTACAGGCGTATATCGAGAGTCTGCCATATGGAATAAAGGAGGCTGTGACCGGCGGCTCCGATATTACCCTTGTCATTGGCAAAGAGGAGAACGATCCGCTGGAGCGCTACAGAAATCAGGGCTACAGCATAATAGACAACGAGGCGGATATGGATATTCTTGACGAGGCGCTGGACTTCACGCCCGTGCTTCCAACCGAGCTGCCCGGCAGCTTCCGCTTCTGCGGAGCCGCCTACTTCGACACCAGCACGTACTACCTGACCCTGATCTATAAGAACGATAAGAGTGAGTATATATTCGTGCAAGAGCGCCTGCTCAACGAGGAGACCGCCTTCTCCATGGGCACAGACGGCGAAATAGAAGAGCTGAAAATCAATGGACATAAGGCCGTATTGACCAATGAGATCAGTCTTGACTGGGAGGTTGGCGACGTATCCGTCGGCATAGCAGGACGGGGACATCTCAATAGAGACGAACTCATAACGATGGCCGAAAACATGAAATAACGAAAATATCCCGCGGAGACTCCGCGGGATATTTTCGTTGTCAAAAGTTAACACATTTATAAGATTGACAAAATAGTACAAATTATGTTATAATAACCCTACAAATCGAAGAAAAAAAGGGGGCGAACGTTTTGAGAAGGCGGTTTACGGCGCTGCTTGCTATGCTGCTTTTGCTTCTCTCCGTTAATATCTCGGCCAAGGACGTTCTGCCCATCGAGGGAGTCATAGTTTCCGGCGGCATGGTGACCGGGCTTACCGGCGCAGCGGCGGAAGCGGAGGAACTTTTTATCCCCGCCAGGTCCGGCGGCCGGGCAGTGGAGATAATTTACCGCATAAAAAGCGACAAAGTTAAAAGCATAGTGCTGCCGGACACTGTTAAAACCATATACGAAGGGGCTTTTACGGGCTGCCCCAACCTCGAAAGCATAAACTTAGCCGGGGTGACCTCCATATACAGCAGAGCCTTTGAGGGCTGCTCTGCACTTACAAATATCGGCAACGGCAACCGACTGCTGCGCGGCTGCTATGTGGGCGACCGGGCCTTTGCCGGCACCGGGCTGCACAGCTTGATTCTGGACCGAAGTCTCGGGCCGGATTCCGGCGGCAGCGGGGCCTTTGAGGGCTGTGAAAATCTCAACAGGCTCAGCATAACCAGCGGTGTTTCCATAATCGACGCCGGAGCCTTTGCCGGAAACACTTCTCTCGAATACGTATGTATGCCGCAAAGCCTGGATCGTCTCTCTGACGGTGCATTCAGCGGCTGCACCGGTCTCCGCACCGTGGTTTTTCCGATAAAAAATGTGGTTATTGAAGACGACGGTACGCCGATTTTTGCTGACTGCCCCAACCTCACCATAGTCGGCATGGCCGGGACCACAGCCGAAACCTACGCACGCACCCACGGTATTCCTTTTATTCCTT
The DNA here is from genome assembly GCA_022508735.1 of Oscillospiraceae bacterium. Classification (GTDB taxonomy): domain Bacteria; phylum Bacillota; class Clostridia; order UMGS1883; family UMGS1883; genus JAFLUQ01. The sequence continues at coordinate 7,910 of JAFLUQ010000021.1, forward strand.
CAGTGATACCTGTAACCTCTGTTTCCACAATGGTGGCCTCCGCCAGCTGCACGGCTACGGTGACTATAAACGGTACGGATATACCGGCGTATACCGTCGATGGCAGCGTATATGTGGGAGAAAATGTTATTAAATGCTTCGGCATAACCTGCGACTGGAACCGACCTACCCGCTCAACGCTGATAACCATTCCCGAAGGAATGACCTTTTCCGTCAGTCTTAACACTAATCCCGAGCCTTACGACATTGGCATTTTCAGCTCTGACACAGTGTTTTACCGTGATGGCTTCCGCATTCCCGCCTTTAACGTGGGCAATGGCGAGAGCATAATCGACATAAACGCCCTTGCCGGAGAAAAGCTGTATTGAAGTCCAAAGGAGGCATAACCTATGAGCAGAGCAAAGTATATTCTTTCGGCTATCGTATTTGCTGCAATACTCACGGCTATTACTGCGACAGTTTTACATTTCATTATACTGCGTCCACCTTACTTAGGTCAGGTGCTGTTTTACTTACGAGATGACGCCGAGGCTTTCAAGGCTCTCGTCATGAGGGTCAGCATCGGAGTAGCCTGCTTAAAGCTTATCCCGGGAATAGGCGCCGACCTTTTCAAACGGCTTTCCGCACGGTTATTTACATATGAAAAGGATAAATTCAGTGAATTAGTAGCAGATCTCATATTTCCAACAGTGTTATTGGGAATAGCTCTATATGTTCGGTTTTTGGTGTAGCAAGGAGTGAAAGCAGTGAAAAATAAAAAGACAGTGGCGCTGGCCATAACAGTAATATTTTTCTTTTCCGCCCTTTCAGGCGCCTTATACATACTGCTGACAAGGCTCATTTATGAGGATGCCGCGAGATATATATTTTTGGGAACATGGCTTATGGCTTATGCCGCCGCGTCGGTGGTGCGGCTCGTTTCGGAAAAACTCTTTGACACTAAGGTAAAGCTTACAACAATATACATAGACCTGATAATCACGCTGGTAACGCTGGGAGCGTTCTGGGTTTGGGGATAAATAAAGGCCGCAGCAGTGCTGCGGCCTTTAAAAATTATAAACTTTTTCGCAGATGCTCGATGGCACTTTTCTCTATCCTGCTGACCTGAGCCTGACTGATGCCTATCTCCCCTGCCACCTCGGTCTGAGTCTTGCCCTTAAAGAAGCGAAGGTCTATTATTCCCCGCTCCTTTTCAGGGAGCTTACCAAGAGCCTCACGAAGAGATATCTGTTCTATCCATGTTTCGTCAAGATTTTTTTCGTCTCGAACCTGGTCCATGACGAAAACCGTGTCACCGCCGTCGTGGTAGACCGGCTCAAACAGCGAGATCGGCTCCTGCACGGCGTCAAGCGCCATTACCACGTCCTCCCGCGGGAGCTCCAGAGCGGCGGCGATCTCGTCTATGGTGGGTTCGCGCTGGTATTGATTCATTATCTTTTCCTTAACGCACAGCGCTTTATAGGCTATGTCACGTAGCGACCGGCTGACGCGAACGGCGTTATTATCCCTGAGATAACGTCGTATTTCGCCGATTATCATCGGCACGGCATAGGTCGAGAACTGCACATTCTGACTGAGGTCAAAATTATCAATGGCCTTTATGAGCCCGATGCAGCCCACCTGAAAAAGATCATCTACATATTCTCCCCTATTGTTAAACCGGCCGATTATACTCAGCACAAGACGGAGATTGCCTTTTATAAATTTGTCACGGGCGGAGTTGTCGCCTTTCTTTATCCTAAGAAACAGCTCATGTTTTTCATCGGCGGTAAGCGTCGGAAGCTTAGCGGTGTTTACGCCGCATATCTTAACCTTGCCTGTCATCAGGTAAAAACCCCCTTACTGTCCATAGTATGGACTGCAGGGGGATTTTTTATTCCATTTTATACATTAGTTCATATAGCCACTTATACCGCTGAACCCTGCCGAGATATCGGTCAGTTTCGCCGAACGGAAGGGTGCGCATGTCGTTTCCCGAGGCTATCCAGCGGTCGACATTCCCCTCTCCGGCGTTATAGGCCGCTACGGCGGGGCGAAGGTCGCCGTCATACTTATTCAGCAGATATCTGAGATAACAGACCGACAGCCGTATATTTATTTCAGCGTCAAAGGAGTCGCCGTCATGATACTCTATGCCGACCATTCCGGCAACATAACGGGCGGTGTCGTCGGTGAGCTGAGCGAGCCCCTTGGCCCCGGCCGGACTGACAGCGGTGGGGTCAAAATTGCTTTCGGCCTTTATCACCGCATAGATAAGGCTCGGCGTCACGCTGTATTCATCGGCATATTTTAAAACGACATCCCGATATGGCGTTGGCAAACTGTGATACAGCAATGCGGCGCACAGCACAATAACAAGAACCGCACAGCCCGCTATGAGTGCTATATTTTTAAGCCTTGCCCGCATAGTACCTCCGTCAGTCTTGTTTCCAGCTCCTCCTCGGAGGCGGAATTGTCAATGTCGATGCAGGGGCCGCCAAAAGGAGCTTGACTGCTTATGCGGGCCCGGGCTTCCTCAAGGGACAGACCATCCCGAGCCATGATGCGCCCGGCGCGAACATCCTCAGGAGCAGTTATCCTCAAAACAAAATCACACACTTTATCTAAGCCGCTTTCTTTCAGCAAGGGCACATCAAGAATCACGGTTTCACCTTCGTGGCTCTTTGTCTCCGCAAGGATCTCAGCCGTTATGGGCGGATGAGTAATGGCGTTAAGCAGCCGCAGCTTCTCTGCATCGTTAAAAACAATTTGCCCGAGCACGCGGCGATTCAGCCCTCCGTCCGCATTTATACACTCCGCCCCAAAGGTGGTTTTTATTTTTTCCAGAATATCCGGCCGGTCAGTTACGCGGCGGCTTACCTTGTCCGCGTCGATAACGTGGCAGCCCCGGCGGCGCAGGAAATCTGCCGCTGTGGACTTGCCTGCTCCGGTCAGCCCTGTTAAGCCTATGATCATATTGAAGCCTCCTATTTTGCCTCGTACCAGCTTTTGCCTGTGTGTACGTCGGCCAGCAGCGGAACGCTCAGGGCCGCCGCCCCCTCCATCTCACGGCGGAGCAGCTCTCCGGCCTTTTCAGCCTCGGCCTCGGGAGCCTCGATGATGAGCTCGTCGTGTATCTGAAGTATGAGCCGGGAATTGGGGCACTCAGCCTTAAGCGCGTTATACACCTTTACCATGGCGATCTTTATAATGTCCGCCGCGCTGCCCTGTATGGGAGTGTTCATGGCTACACGCTCGCCGAAGGCCTGCAGATTATGATTGCGGGCGCTGAGCTCGGGCACATAGCGGCGGCGGCCGAAAATGGTTGAAACATAGCCCTGCTCCTTGGCTGCGGCAATGGTGCGCTCCATATATTCTTTTACGCCACGGTACTTCTCGAAATAGCTTTCGATATATTGTTTGGCCTCGCGGCGGGTGATCTTCAGTTCATTGGCAAGTGAAAACTCGCCCTGCCCGTAAATTATGCCGAAGTTTACAGTCTTAGCCCGTGCGCGCATCTGGTCGGTGACACAGAAATCGGGCACACCGAACACCTGTGTGGCGGTAAGGCGGTGAATGTCTTCATTGGTATGGAAGGCTTGCTGCATTGACTCGTCGCCGGAAATGTGCGCCAGCACGCGAAGCTCGATCTGGCTGTAGTCCGCGTCCAGAAGCACACAGCCCTCCTTGGCCACGAACATCTTTCTGAGCTCACGGCCCAGCTCAGTGCGCACCGGAATATTTTGTAAATTCGGCTCGGTTGAGCTTATGCGGCCTGTGGCGGTCACTGTCTGATTAAGCGACGAGTGTATGCGGCTTTCACCGTCTACCAGCGGCAACAGAGCGTCGGTATAGGTGCTCTTGAGCTTGGCCGCATGGCGGTATTCGATTATCAGGTCAATAATTTCGTGGCGCGGGCGGAGCTTTTCAAGCACCTCGCTGTCGGTGCTGTAGCCGCGCTTGCTCTTTTTAACAACGGGCAGCATTAGCTTTTCAAAGAGTATTGCGCCCAGCTGCTTGGTAGAGTTGATGTTAAATTCCTCGCCCGCCATAAAGTATATGGTCTGCTCCAGCTCTCTTATGCGCGCGCCGAGAAATTCGCCGAAAATGCGGAGCTGATCTGTATCTATGCGGCAGCCCTCTCTTTCCATGGAGAACAGCACGCGCTCAAGGGGCAGCTCGATCTCATTGAGCAGGCCGATCTGCCCGCGCTCCTCAATATTTTTAAGCTGCTCCTCCATGAGATGGGTCAGCGACAAAGCTGAAAGCGGAAGGCCGCACCGGCGGCAAAGCTCCCTCAGATCATATTCAGACTGCTGCGGATCGAGTATATAGGCGCCGATCTCGGTGTCGTAAAAATCGCCGCGAAGCTCTATTCCGCTCTTTGCAAGCAGGTGCATGGCGTTTTTTGCCCTGTGAGTCAGCTTCTTCCCCTCGCTCTCAAAGGCGGGGCGCATATCCTCTACGCTTGCTGACAGCACCCGGCCACACAGCGCAAACTGCACGGTTTCATCCTCGATAAGGAAGGGCAGCAGAGCGGCCTTTGCGGCGGCCTCAATATCGGCGGCGCTCGCAGGAGCGGCCTCCGGCGCGGGGGTCTCGGGAGCGTATTCGGATTCGCCCGAGTCTATGTTGAGCCTTTCGGCAATGCGTTTCAGCTCAAGCTGATTCAGCTTTTCGGTCAGTGCAGCCACATCCGCGGGGCACACCTCGGCGTCAGCTATGCTGAAATCCATCGGCACGTCGCGGCAGATCTCGCAGAGCTTATAGCAGAAGTAGGCCATATCCTTGCCGTCAATGAGTTTTTGCCGCTGCCCCTTCTTTATGGACGGGTCGTCTATATTTTCGTATATCCCGTCAAGACTGTGGAAGCTTTTTATCAGCTCAAAGGCGGACTTTTCACCTATGCCGGCCACCCCGGGTATATTGTCGCTGGGGTCGCCCATCAGGGCCTTTACGGCAATGAACTCCTTCGGCGTCACTCCGTATTTTTCCATAACTGCTGCAGAGCTGTACACCTCGGTCTTGGTGTTTGACATACTGGTGGTAGTGAGCAGAACGTGTGTGTTTTCACTGGCCAGCTGAAGATCGTCCTTATCGCCGGTAGCTATGCCGCACCAAACTCCGTTTTCTTCACATATGCGGCTGACCGTGCCGATTATATCGTCGGCCTCATAGCCCTCCATCGAGAGCTGAAGCACGTTCATGGCCGAAAGCAGCCCCTTGAGGTGCGGCAGCTGGGCAGCGAGATCGTCGGGCATGCCCTTGCGCTGGGCCTTATATCCGTCATACAGCTTGTGCCGGAAGGTTGGGGCCTTCAGGTCAAAGGCCACGCAGAGGCAGTCGGGAGAGTAGTCCTCCTTCAGCCGCAGCAAAATGTTCATAAAGCCAAATATTCCGTTTGTGGGGATACCGTCCTTGGTGGACAGAGGCCTTATGCCGTAGTATGCCCGGTTAACGATGCTGTTTCCGTCAATTATAATGAGTTTTTTCATGGTAAAACTCCTTTATTTTATAAGTATATATTTCTATTATACTCCGAATATGGAACTTTTTCAATATAAATTTATTTTATCCTCCCTGTTTGTTCTATCCATTAAAAATGTGTTATCTGTTAAATCTTGAATTTGTAACGAAAATGACATATAAAAAATTGCAAAAAATATTGATTTTTAGCCGATACAGTGATATTATGTAGACTGGTATGTTGTATCACTATATGCTCAAAAACGCATAATTTTGCTACATATTAGACGAGGTAATCGGCCGTGATAAATAACCGAAGCGGCGGGCACCTGCGCAAAACAACTGCTGTCAGGAGGAAGAAAGCATGAGAATAACGGCGAGAGTTATCAGCTTATTAAGCATATTATTTTTGGTGGCCTGCGGCGGCGGAGATGGCAATGTAGAAGATGGCAATGCAAAAGAGAGTAATGTAAGCAGTGATTATATTGCCGAAAAAACCGTATTTGCAATGGATACTGTTATGTCTCTGCGAGCATATGGCCCTAACGGCGAAAAGGCCTTGGAAAGTGCAGAGAGCGAGATCCTTCTGCTTGACCAAAAGCTCAGGCGCGGAAGTGAGAGCAGCGAAATTTACGCGGTAAACGCAAAAGGCAGCGCAGAGGTTTCTGAGGATACGGCGGAGCTTATAAGCGCAGCTCTGGACATTGGTGAGTCAACAGGCGGAGCCTTTGATATCTCCATAGCGCCGGTGATGGATCTATGGGGGTTTTATACCGGCGAGTTTTATGTGCCTTCAGAGGCGGAGCTTTCCGATTCACTTGCGAAGGTAGACTACCGGAATGTAAGTGTAAACGGAAAGACGGTGTCTGTCACAAATGGTGCACAAATCGATCTTGGAGGTATAGCAAAGGGGTATCTGTCTTCGCAAATCATAGATATAATGAAAAAAAACGGGGTAGCCTCCAGCATTGTTTCGCTGGGCGGAAATATTCAGACTCTCGGAACAAAACCTGACGGAAGCAGCTGGAAGGTCGGGATACAAGACCCTGACAATTTGGACGGCTATATCGGTGTTCTAAGCATTTCAGATATGGCGGCTGTTACCTCGGGGGGCTATCAGCGTTTTTTTGAACAGGACGGCGCTGTGTATCATCATATCATAGACCCTGTGGGCGGCTCACCCGCGCATAGCGGCCTTAAGTCTGTAACTGTCGTAAGCGCCGACGGCACTCTGGCGGACGGTCTGTCGACCGCTCTGTATGTCATGGGGCTAAACAAAGGAACTGAATATTGGAGAAGCCACGATGGTTTTGATGTAGTTTTTGTTACCGATGACAACAAAATTCTGATCACAAAGGGGCTTGCCGATATGTTTGAAGGCCGCTCTGAGGCTCTGATAATAGAATAAAGACAAAAACAGTTTGCAATATCAGACATTGTAAACTGTTTTTTTGTGAAATATTCTGCTATATAATTTCATTCCCGGCCCTTGGCGAACCTGCCCATTGTTACAGTAATGTTTCATTTTCAGTGCATACTATTGACAAAATTCTATAGTAATGATACAATAGACAATGTATATTTATATGTTTTTATATATTTTGTTATATCACATAATTTTGCCGACCATATGGGACACAAAACCGCGGAAAAGCGGAAAAGTCATTGTCAGGAGTAGGTAATCATGATAAATTACAGGAACGGTAAACGTATTATGAAAGCTGCATATTCGCGCCGGCTGCTCGCGCTGCTGCTGTGTCTGGGGCTGCTGCTGCCTATGTTCGGCGGCTTGATCACGTCCTCAGCTGCAAACGCCGAAACGGAGGATGTTAAAGCCCGCCTTTTGCAGAAGATCAGCGACGAGGGCTGGGACCCTTATTCCGAATCTATGTCCATTGAGGAATTTTATGCCCTGATGGAACTGTTTGAGGATGGGACCTTGCCCCTGCGCCCGCAAAAGAAATCTATTGCAGCGGCAATTATGTCGGTTCTGGGCTTCGATGAGCCTGGGACAGAGGAACCGGGGACAGAGGAGCCGGGCAGCACACACGCTGAGAGTCCCGTAACGATCCCCCGCAACATGTTCATGTTCAGCGGACTTAATCCTGAGGGCACAACAGATGCAGACGACAATGACATTGCAAGTAGGCCCGGCAAGGACGGCGCAGGTCAAGAACTTGGCCCTCCGCTCGGATATGACAATGGAACAGATTATGAACCCATTGAAGAAAGTGAGGGCAAGCATAACTACCCTGCCGGTCTTGACCCATATAAAATGGGCCACCTGCGCCCGCCGAAGGATTGGGACGGCGTTAAGGTCAACGAGGAGTCTCAGGCCGTTGTCATAGTTGATGGCCTAAATAAGGATGATCCGTCCATCGCCGGAAACGTGGATCAGGAGCTGTTCCTGAAATACGATGGCCGTTATGTACGCCGCGTCACCGCTCAGAATACCGAGGCCACCATCCTGGGCGCCATCAGGCTGATAGATCAGGATAGATATATCTACTACTACCTGACCGACAGTAAACAGAGCAGTGACGTCTCAACCACCACCCTGCCGGAAGGGCAGAAATTCATTGTGGAGTATCAGCCGCTCGAGCATACGATCGATTACGTGGTAAGGAATGGCTCACTTGACGGCGATGACATCACCAATGTCAGGGAGAGCGTGAACATAGGCGGCAATGATATCAGGAATACCTGGGAAAATATTATTTTCGGCGAGGAGCATCCCTCCAAGACCGACGGCGGCGCTTATTCCTTCATCGGGTATGCCCCCTACGGCTATACGGTGGAGTTCTATTTACAGGAGGAAGACAGCGATCCGGTTCTTCAGCTCGGCAAGGATAAACAGGGTGCATATGACACCGTCAACGATGGCTGGGCCTTGGGCAAGTATCCGGATTATTCCGTCAACGTCCAATTTACACTACAGCCGAATACCGATAATGGCCCCAAAGTCCAAACTATGAGCGGCACCTTCTACAATAACTCAGTCGACAGTGAACGCACCGTCATCGCCGTGGTGACGAAAAATGAGGCACCGATATTTAACGCTGCCTCCATCATTGATAACTCAGACGGTACAAAAAGTCGCGGCACCTCAGCCAAACATACCATCAAGGCCAAAATCAAGGGAACGGATCAAGAGGTTGATATTACCTATGACTATGAAGACGTCCGTCTGTGGGCGAACGGCGAAAACAGTAAATATGATTACTATGATAATTCCAGCTCTTTGGGAGGTGCAAGCAAAGGTAATATCCAAGACGGCAATATTGCCACCGGCGACAGCTGGGTTTGGCAAGGAAAACAGACCAAAGTCAACGGAGAATATATTCCAAACGGCATTACCTATCAAACCATGGAAGAACAGGACGACGGCACCTATACCTGGCAATGGATCTTCCAAACAAACAACACCGAAGGCGGGTACATACTGGACGCCCTGCAGATCAACGGCGTGAGTTTTCGGATCCCGTTCCTGCCGAAGGATGCTACCGGTAATTTTCTCGATGGCAAGGCCACAGGCGTTGGCCTGAGATCCTGGCACACCGAAGGAACGCTCCCCGACGGGGCTGCGGTTCGGGTGGAGATGCTGTACGGCTTTAATAGCGCGAATGGCTTGCCCCAGCGCGTCTACCGCATCACCGTCACCGGTGCCCGCTCCAATGTGACCATTACCGGCATGAACCTGATGACAGGTAATGGCGCAGATGAATTCGTCATCTATGATCTGGACGGCATCACCGGCGCCACTGTGCGGGGCAACAACAACCATGCTGAATCGATCCGGTATTACAATAAGGATAACAGTTGGGGCAACCTGAACTCTTTAGAAGACAATGTACCCGAATCGAATCTAGTGGTTCATCAAGACCACACTGGGCTTAATTGGGGCGGTGATCCGGAGCTCCACGGTGCGAATATCCGCTTCAAGCTGGCGGACGGCTACGACAGCCCCTACTACCTCTGGGAGAGCGCCCGGGGCGGGTCCGTGATCAACGACGCGGACAACGAGCCTCAGGCCTCAATCAAGCGAAATTCTGACGGCTCGATCGACCACGGCTCAATGAATTCTGTCAAACAGCTTTCCAGCCTTGACGAGGGAGAAATGATGAACTCCCAGTACATCTACCAAGGAGACGACGGCTGGTACTACATCCGTGTAACTACGCAAGCTCCCCACAAAATTGCCCTGTTGACCATCGTGGCGCGGCAGGTGCGCTATGTGGTGCGGTATATCCCCTCATATGACGCCATTAAGAACGAACCGGGCGGCAATATAACGAGGAGTGAAAGCAACGTAGGTATCGTGACAACCCCGGGCAATATGCCGGAGTTTGACCACACAAACGACAGCAGCCATGATACCTTCGTCGACTCCGCCAACGGCCATCAGTACGACAACAAGGATGGCGCATACTACGATACAACGGTGGACGACGTCGCCATCCTGCCCACCTCTGTCCCCACCGATACCACCCAAAAATACCGCTTCGTGGACTGGGTGCTGGTGGATGATAAATTCAACCCCGTCTGGGCGTGGACGAATGACGACGGAAATTCCGTTCAGGTGACAACGGATAAATACGGCAACCGCTTTCTTATAACGCCCAAAGAGGACGAGGAAAGGCTACACCACCCGGCATTGTGGAATGCCGATGAAAAAACACTGGATATCGGCACAGCCTATCATTTGAGCTGGAACGGCACAACTTCATCTTATGAGCTGATAGACAAAGGTGGCGCGGTACACAAGGTGGACAATTGGGTGACCCTGACCCGCGACGGCCGGCTGGCCTACGCCAAGGACGGCAGTCCGGTAGAGCTGCCTGAAGGAACGGACCTGACAGCACTGCTGGCGGACTGGAGCGTGAGGGACGCCAACGGCGACGCGGCGACCATCAGCTTAAGCAGCGAGTTCCACTATCGCAGCAACCACATTACATTGGTAGACGTGAACCAGTACGCCATCGCCAACGAGGGATTGGGCGGCGACGAGACGGACGTTTACGTTCTGAGACTCATGCCCGTTTGGGAGCCGATCGACAATCCCTTCAACTACAAAGTGGCGCTGAACTGGGTGGACGCCCAAGGTAATCTTTACGAGGAATTCTTTGACGAGCTCTGGAAGCCGGTCGTGACCGACTGGGATATTACGGATGGTAAACTGACCGTACAGGTCATCAAGGACGCAGACCCGTTCCAGGATTGGATCGCCCAGCACCCGACATATGCCTTTTGGGACGAGGTCAACAATAACAACGCCTTGTATATAAATATGACGGCGGGCCCTAAAGATGGCGAAAGCGATGAAGCCCACGAGCTAAGAAGCCATGAAGAAATGAAAAAAGAGATGGCCAATGCCATCAAAGCATACCTTCCCGCGCTTGATGCAGAAAAGGAAACAACAAAGAAAACGGAGTACGAAAAAGTCCTCAATGCATTATGCAGGCGTGATGTCAGCGGCAAAGTCGGCCAGGAAGACTTCTGGCGTCTTGGCAACTACGCTTATCAGGTATTTGAGGACAACGGCACCATCGTTGTCTGGATGTATGAGACAAAGGGCGGACTGGTGTTCCATAAGGATGTGGATGCGGAGCCGTTTACCCATGATGACGAGTTCTACTTCACCGTTACGGACGTAACTGCAGGACAGCCCGGGTTTGCGCGACAGCCTCTTAACAATACCTATAAGGCCTATCCCGAGCACGTTTATGACAATAATGGCAAAGAGAGAACCGTCACAGATAAGGACACATGGCAGGTCAAATTTAAAGACGGCGAGATCGTTAACATAGTCAAGAACGACGGCTCAGATTGGCCGGATCCGGCCGTCACCTACTTCACCCTGAAGGACGGCGAGGGCATCGGCTTGTATGTTCCCGGCGGCAAATACACCATCGTTGAGATTGGCAGCAAAAGCGGCGGCTCCTACAGGACAGACGTGACCTACACCGCGGCTTCAGACACACTCATCGGAGATGAGGATCAAAAGGATTGGATCATACCGAGCGGCGCATGGCTGAAGGGCAGCAGGAAGGAATATATTACCATCCCGCCTACTATTGCTGACCCTGATAATCCCGGAGAAACCATACCAAACCAAGCATATCCGGCTGGGGTTTCGCAGGTCGCTGCCACCGTTGACTTTGAAACCGGTCATCTCAATGTTGTGCAAACGCTGACGTTCTCTAACCAGACCAGCAGCATGGCCATTGAAAAAGAGGTTTTGGGAGCGAACGACCCTTCAAGGCAGTTCACCTTCAGCGCGGAACTTTTCCTGCCGAAGGGCGCAGAACCGCTAAAAGACACCGACAAAGACGGAACAGAATACTACTACTTCAACTTCAACCTTTATGACGTTGCCTACGGGGAAAACGAAGTCCGCGAAATAAATAGATCGACCGGAAAGCTGAACGGCACTGCCAAGGGCTCAGGCACCGGGCGCATCGTGATGGCTGAAGACAAGAACTGGCAGCCGGATCCCGATGATGAAACGACCCACTGGGTGGCTAAAGGACTGCTATTCCAGCCTGCGCCGGAGGATGACGGCCGCTACGATTGGAGTAAGGTAGGTGCAGTCACTGATATTAAGAACATCAGCCTTAAGCACAATCAGCGTCTGTACGTCGTTATCACGGTGCCGGATCAAGGCAACATCAGCTATAAGGTCGAGGAAACTGACACCGGTCCGTACCATGTGCTTGGCGGCATCAACCCTAAGAGCGGCCATATTAATCCGGCGGAGCTCGCCTATGTGCTGTTCACCAACGTCACGCACAATGCCATCATAATTGAGAATGTTATCGAGGGGACTATGGTCGATCCTAACGATAAATTTGTATTCACCGTTACGCTGTCAGGCGATGGTATTGAGGCGTACTTGGGGCTTCTTAGTTCTCTTGACTTCACCCAAGACAACGACGCAGCCTCATACAGCGCCAAGTTCATATTGGGAGCGGGTGAATGCATAATTTTACCCGGCCTTCCCGACGGAATCAGCTACACGGTAAGCGATGTCTTCGCAGAGGGCTATCAGCTGAAGCGTATCGACACAAGCTCGGTCTATACCTCAGGCCAAGACTCAGGCAAAACCATTAATACAGATAAGGATAATGCAACCGCAGACGGAGCAACCGGATGGCAATCTGCCAGCACGGATGACACCATCATCTTTGTTCACAGCATCTCTCTCCCCGACTTCCCCGAAACGGGCGGCGTAGGAGTTCCGGTCTTCTGTATATCCGGAGTTCTGCTGATCGCGGCCGCATTACTTATGCTTGCAAAGAAAAAGGCATAAACAAAAACCAACCCAAAACGCATTTCTGTGTTCGGGTTGGTTTTTTTATTAGCTGCACCGGCGAAATGTTTCCGATTTGTGAATTTTTTACATGGGATATTGACGGCCGTATGTGCAGCAATTATAATATAAATATCAATTGCGCAAAATTAAATTGTGCTAAAATAAAAGAGGTGTTGTTATGAGTATTTACGATTTCAAGGTAAAAGCACAAAGTGGCAGCGAGGTTTCTCTGTCGGCTTACAAGGCCAAGGCGGAGGAGCTGCTGTAATGTATGATGCACTGAAGCTAAAGAATCAGATCTGTTTCCCTCTTTATGCGTGTTCAAAAGAAGTAATAAAGGCATATAAGCCGTATCTCGATGAGCTTGACCTCACTTATACCCAGTATATCACCATGATGGTGATGTGGGAGCATAAGGAGCTGAGGGTAAAGGAAGTAGGCGAATATCTGTTTCTGGACTCCGGCACACTGACTCCGCTCCTGAAGCGGCTTGAAGAAAAAGGGTTTGTGACGAGACGGCGCTCAACTGAAGACGAGCGCGACCTGATAGTCACGATCACGGACAGCGGCGAGGCACTTAAAGAAAAGGCGTTATCGGTGCCGGAGCGGCTTGCGGCCTGTGTTAAAATGAGTGAAACGGATTCTCAGCTGCTTTATAAGCTGCTTTATGATCTACTTGAAAAGATAGGAAAGGAAGATTAAAATGAGTACCTTTGATTTAGGAGCATATCTTACAAACAGTGTTGAAAATATTGTGAAAACAGCGATTCGCGCAACATTGAAGAACCCCAAGGAAAGTGCGTTTATGGCGCGTTACGCTATATCAAGCAGCGAGGCGTCGCGCAGGCGCGCGAAAGCGGCCAAAAACGGAGAAAATATTCCGCCGTTTCTGATTGCCAGTATAACCAGCGCCTGCAATCTGCACTGCGCCGGCTGCTACTCAAGGCAGATCCACTCCTGCTCTGATGACGCGCCCCAAAGCCAGCTCACAGCTGGGGAATGGGGCAAGGTTTTCTCTGACGCCCGGGAGCTTGGCATAGGCTTTATCATACTTGCGGGCGGCGAGCCTCTGCTTCGCACAGACGTTGTTGAGGCCGCAGGTGAAATTCCCGAAATATTGTTCCCCGTGATAACCAACGGGACGCTTTTAAACGATAAATACATACAATTATTTGACAAAAAAAGAAATCTCCTGCCCGTATTAAGTATCGAAGGTCACGAAACCAGCACCGATCAGCGGCGCGGCACCGGGGTTTACAGAGGTCTCACTGGCACTATGACGCGTCTTAAAGAAAACGGAATTATTTTCGGCTCATCTGTTACTGTGACTACAGAAAATGTTCGTGAAGTGACCGGCGATGATTTTGTTGGCACGCTGGCGGAAAGCGGCAGTAAGGTCGTATTTTATATAGAATTCGTATCGGTGGAAAAAGGCAGTGCTCA
>JAFLUQ010000210.1 GCA_022508735.1 Oscillospiraceae bacterium
ACATACCGCCCGAAGGGCAAATGGGTCAAGCGGCACGCTTGTAAACTATAATTTATCACAATAGCCAGAGTAAAAGCTGTTTTTAAGTTTTTCTTTATATTTTTTCTTGCTTTTTTGGGGGCAATATGATAGAATAAATTGACAATACCGAAATTATACTGCCAAAGGAAGGGTAGATATGAATATTATTATAGTCGGAGGCGGCAAGGTCGGCATGACGCTGGCCCAGCAGCTCAGCGGCGAGGAGCATGAAATAACTCTCATAGATACCAATGCCAAGCACGTGGAAACAGCTGTTTCGACACTGGATATTCAGGGGGTCGTCGGCAACGGTACCAGCTATCGCACTCAGATGGACGCGGGAGTAAAGAACGCCGATCTGCTTGTAGCTGTTACTGATACTGACGAGACAAGCCTCATCAGCTGCCTTATTGCAAAGAAGGCCGGCGGCTGCCATACTATCGCCCGTGTGCGCGACCCCGAGCATTACAATGAAATTGAACTGATAAAGGAAGAGCTTGGCCTCTCCATGGCCATAAATCCCGAGATAGCCGCCGCGGCGAATATATACAGACTCATTCAGGTGCCCTCGGCACTGGATGTAGACAGCTTTGCCAAGGGCCGCGTTAATATGCTGCGGCTTGAGATACCGGCCGGAAGCGTGCTGGACGGCCTCAAGCTCAGCGAGATAGACAAGGCCGCTAAAACAAAGCTTTTGGTCTGCATAGTGGAGAGCGGCGACAATATTTTCATTCCCAACGGTGAGACAAGGCTCAAGGCCGGAGATAAGATATCTATCATCTTGCCCATCAGCGAGCTGCGCGGCGTGCTGAACAAGATCGGCATAACGGCCAAGCCTATACGCAACGTTATGATAGCCGGAGGCGGAAACATCTCTTACTATCTGGCACAAATGCTGATACGCTCAGGTATAGACGTCAAGATACTTGAAATAAACCGCGCCCGCTGCGAGGAGCTGAGCGAGCTTTTGCCCGAGGCCATGATAATAAACGGCGACGCCTCTGATCAGCAGCTTCTCATGGAGGAGGGCATCAAAGGCACCGACGCATTGGTGTCGATGACGGGCATTGATGAGGAAAATATTCTTCTCTCGCTCTATGCCAACAAGGTCTCCGAGGCCAGGCGCATAACCAAGATAAGCAAGATAGCCTTTGAGGAGGTAGTCCGTGAGCTGCCCATAGGCGCGGTGGTCTGCCCGAAGAGGATAACGGCTCATCACATAAGCAGCTATGTCCGTTCCATGCAGAACTCTTTCGGCAACAACAATGTTGAAACGCTCTACCGCATGATGGACGACCGGGTAGAGGCTTTGGAATTCAAGGTGTCAAGCTCGGCTCAGGGAAGCTTTATAAATGTTCCGCTTAAGGACCTTAGTCTCAAGCCGAATATACTTGTCTGCTCCATAATCCGTGGTAAAAAAATCACCATACCACGAGGTTCAGATTCCATAAAAAGCGGCGACACTGTCATCGTGGTAACTACCACCACCGGCCTTAAGGATCTGAGCGACATTTTCGCATAGTGGAGGCAGACTCATGAATTTTGGAATTATTGGCTATATTGTGGGCGTAGTTATGACTATCGAGGGCGCGGCCATGCTGCTGCCGTGGATAGTGTCGCTCATATATGGCGAAAGCAGCGGCATATCTTTTCTGGTGTGCGCTATTATTTCTGGCGCAATCGGCCTTTTGATAACCCGCAGAAAACCGAAAAATACCGCTTTCTTTGCCCGCGAGGGTTTTGTTATGGTGTCGCTCAGCTGGATAGTTATCAGTCTTATCGGAGCTATTCCCTTTGTCGTGAGCGGCGAGATACCGAATGTGGTGGACGCGCTGTTCGAGATAGTCTCGGGCTTCACCACCACCGGCTCCAGCATACTGACCGACGTGGAGTCCCTATCTAAGTGCATGCTGTTCTGGCGCAGCTTTTCTCACTGGATAGGCGGCATGGGCGTGCTGGTGTTCATTCTGGCTATTCTGCCAATGGCGGGCGGTCAGAACATTTACCTTATGAAGGCCGAAAGCACCGGCCCTTCCGTGGGCAAGCTTGTGCCTAAGGTGCAAAAGACAGCCTTTTGGCTCTATGGCATATACACCGCTATGACGCTCATGCAGCTTGTTCTTCTGCTGATTGGCAAGGTACCCGTTTTTGACGCCTTCTGCCTTGCCTTTGGCACGGCCGGCACAGGCGGCTTTGGCGTTCTTGGCGACAGCTTTGTAAGCTATTCGGCCTTTGCACAGAACGCCACTATCGTATTTATGCTTCTGTTCGGCGTGAATTTCAACTTCTATTTCTTCATTCTGAGCCGCCGCTATAAAAATGCGCTGGCCATGGAGGATGTGCGCTGGTATTTTATCATTTATATAATCTCCAGCGCTATCATTACGATTAATCTCATATTCTCAGGTATGTTTAACGGCCTTCGTGAGGTACTGTTCCAAACCTCGTCTGTCATGACCAGCACCGGTTTTGCATCGGCGGACTTCAACCTCTGGCCCAGCCTGTCACGCGCGCTCATGATAATGCTCATGTTCGTCGGAGCCTGCGGGGGCAGCACCGGCGGCGGCATGAAGGTAACACGCTATGTAATTTATGCCAAAACAGTGGCCAAGGAGATCCGTCAGCTGGCTCACCCCAGAAGCGTGAAGATCCTTAAAATGGACGGCAAGCCGATAGAGCACGAGGTGATTCGCATAGTGAACGTGTACCTCTGCACCTTTATTTTGGTTTTTGCGGCCTCGCTCATAATTATACTGACTGATAATTT
Source organism: Oscillospiraceae bacterium (assembly GCA_022508735.1). GTDB lineage: Bacteria > Bacillota > Clostridia > UMGS1883 > UMGS1883 > JAFLUQ01. The sequence goes on from JAFLUQ010000210.1 coordinate 2,789, forward strand.
TGACCTCACCACCTCGTTTACGGCTGTGGCGGCTACGCTGAACAATATCGGCCCGGGACTCAATATGGTTGGCCCCACCGGCAGCTTTGCCGAGTTTTCGATGCTGTCAAAAGTGGTTTTCATTTTTGACATGCTCGCCGGCAGACTTGAGATCTTCCCGATGATAATGATACTGCTGCCAAGTACTTGGCGGAAAGCAGGTTAAACAAGCTTCAAAGGGGAAACCGAACGTTTCCCCTTTGAGTGAACCCCTTCGCATCGGGCGC
>JAFLUQ010000211.1 GCA_022508735.1 Oscillospiraceae bacterium
GATTCGAACCCCTGACCTCTTACATGCGAAGCAAGCGCTCTCCCAACTGAGCTATGCCCCCTCGTCAGTGAGAAATTCCCCACACGTTCTTACTAATTATAACACAAAGTTAACGATTTTGCAACTGTTTTTCTTAAAAAATTATAAAAAAATTTACTAAAACCTATTGCATAATTTTGCATTGTGGTGTATAATAATGCATGTCATTTATTTTGAATTTATTTCAAGGGGCGATTTAACGATGAAACTTGAAGAAATAATGTCGATTGACGAAAAACACTATATGAATACTTTCGGCAAACGTACGCCTGTTGCCTTCGATCACGGTAAGGGTATCTACCTCTATACTGAAGAGGGAGAGGAATACATGGATATGTTCGCCGGTATCGCGGTCACGTCGCTGGGCCACGGCCACGAGGGCTTCACAGCCGCAGTGCAGGAGCAGGTAGGCAAGCTCATACACACCTCCAGCCTTTATTACATTAAAAATCAGGCCCTGCTCGCTAAGCGCATCTGCGACTGCTCCGTAGCCGACAGAGTATATTTTGCCAACAGCGGTGCCGAGGCCAACGAGGGCGCCATGAAGCTGGCGAAGATATACTTCTATAAGCAGGGAATCGAAAAGTACGAGATCATAACCCTGAACAGTTCCTTCCACGGCAGAACTCTGGCAACTGTGGCGGCCACAGGTCAGCCCAAGTACCAGAAGCCCTATAAGCCATTGGTGCCCGGCATCAGCCATGTGGAGATAAACGACTTTGAGGCCCTTGAGGCCGCCGTCACCGATAAGACCTGCGCCATCATGCTTGAGGTCGTTCAGGGTGAGAGCGGCGTACATATTTGTGACGATGAATATCTTATAAAAGTAAGAAAGCTCTGTGATGAGAAAAACATCATTCTCATCTTTGACGAGGTGCAGACCGGAATGGGCCGTACCGGCGAAATGTTTGCCTACCAGACTACGCCCGTTGAACCTGATATATTCACGCTGGCAAAGGCTCTCGGCAACGGCGTGCCCATAGGCGCGCTCTGCGCAAAGGAGTTTGTGGCAAAGGGCTTCGAGCCCGGCGACCATGGCGGCACCTTTGGCGGAAATCCGTTGGCTACCGCGGCGGGCATGGCCGTGTTCGACGCCTTTGAAAAAGAGAATATCGTAGAAAACGCCCGCGCTATGGGCGACTACTTTGAAGAAAAGGTAAAGGCTCTCGGCTCTCCCGAGATCACCGAGGTGCGCCGCAAAGGCCTGATGATCGGGCTTCAGATGCCCGAGGGCAGAGCCGCTGAGGTGCAGAAAAAACTCTTTACGGACCACGTGCTCGTGGGCTGTGTGGGCGGCCACACCCTGCGTATTCTTCCGCCGCTCATAATCACCAAAGCAGATATAGACAAATTTATTTCAAAACTGGAGGCTGCACTCGCATGAATCAGAAGCATTTACTCACTCTCCATGACTGGAGCACAGAAGATATAACCGAAACACTCACCGTTGCCGATAAGCTCAAAAAGGAGCTTAAGGCCGGTATCAAGCACCCCATTTTGGCCGGAAAGACCTTGGGAATGATATTCTCCAAGTCCTCCACCCGTACAAGGGTATCCTTCCAGACGGGCATTTATCAGCTTGGCGGGCAGGGCATCTTCCTTTCCTCCAATGATATTCAGCTGGGCCGCGGCGAGTCCATCTATGACACAGCAAACGTGCTCAGCCGCTATGTGGACGGTATTATGATACGTACCTTCAAGCAGTCCGACGTGGAGGATCTTGCGAAGTACGGCACTGTTCCCGTTATCAACGGTCTCACCGACCTGGTGCACCCATGTCAGGTTTTGGCCGATATGCAGACTGTCGCTGAGAAAAAGGGTAAGCTGGAGGGCCTTAAGCTGGCATATATCGGTGACGGCAATAACATGGCTCACTCTTACCTTTACGGCTGTGCAAAGCTTGGCATGGACGTGAGCATAGCCACGCCCGTTGGCTACGAGTGCAACGCCGAGGTAGTAGAGAATGCCAAAAATGACGCAAGGGCTACCGGATCAAATGTGGTTGTAACCTATGATCCCGTTGAGGCAATCTCGAACGCCGATGTTGTCTGCACAGACACCTGGTGCTCCATGGGTCAGGAGGCCGAGAAGGAAGAGAAGATCAAGCATTTCTCCGGCTATCAGGTCAACACAGAGCTGTTCTCAAAGGCTAAGGAGGACGCTATTTTCCTGCACTGCCTGCCCGCTTACCGCGGCTATGAGGTCACTGAGGAGATCATCGACGGCCCTCACAGCGTGATTTTTGACGAGGCCGAAAACCGTCTCCATGCCCAGAAGGCAGTTATGGCCTTACTTATGGCCGATTAACATAACAATATAAAGGCCGCTTTTCGACGGGAAACCAATGGGCTTCCCTGCGACAGGACGAAATACGCGCAAGGAGGTGCAGTCCAATGGCCTTTGAAGTGCGCCGTGCCCGACAGGAGGACGCGGAAGCTATACTGGAAATCACCCGCGATGCCTTCACTAACTACTGCAAGATGGTAGGCATAGATGATATTGAAGCCCTGCACGAGAACGTGGAGGACGTGAGGCGTGATATTTTAAACAAGACCGTGCTTGTGGCCTACATCGACGGGTCGGTGGTCGGCAGTCTGCGACTCAGCTTTGACGATGAGACAAAGGCCGCCTATCTCAGCCGTTTCGGCGTGCGCCGGGAGTACCGCAACAACGGCATAGGTAAGTCCTTGGTGAATATGGCCGATATATTTGCCATTCGCCGGGGAATGAAGCATATGCGGCTCCACACCGCCAGCAAGCTGACCGACATTGTGCGGTTTTACTATTCCCGCGGGTTTTATGTGGAAACCGCGTCGAACACCGGCGAATATATACGATTATGTTTTAGAAAAGATTACGAATAAACAGGAGGAAATTATTATGGAAAAGAAAATTGCAAAAGCTCTGCTTTCTATTGGTGCGGTGTTTCTGCGCCCCGAGCAGCCCTTTACCTGGGCCAGCGGCATCAAAAGCCCCATCTACTGCGACAACCGCCT
>JAFLUQ010000212.1 GCA_022508735.1 Oscillospiraceae bacterium
ACGACCCTGCGGTTAACAGCCGCATGCTCTACCGACTGAGCTATTGAGGAATATCGGTTTTTCACCTGACGAAAGCTATTATAGCACACCCAAAATAAAAAATCAAGCCCTTTTTTTAATTTTTTTAAAAAAATTTTGAAAAAATTCGTAAAGGCGGATTTAAGAGGCAAAAAATCATTGACTTTACCCTTCAAATGTGCAACATTTGAATTGCAGAAAGTATAGGCACTATGAAAGCTGCAATGGGTATAGCTTTTTTCAAAAAATCATTGACAATTATAGTTTTTTGATATAAAATAAAGAGTGGTATAATATGTACTGTAGATGTACTTTAGGAGAAATGCTTTTTGAAACCCACACCAACAGTAGAAAAGGCCGAAATAGAGGCACAGATAGCCGTTATGCGGCAAATAAAACTCAATAATAAAGAGGGTGCGAAGGCTCTGGTCGAGACCTACGGATGCCAGCAGAACGTCAACGATTCCGAGAGGTTAAAGGGTATGCTTGCGGAAATGGGGTATACTATGACAGAAAGCCGCGACGAGGCCGACATAATCCTCATGAATACCTGCGCCGTGAGGGACAATGCCGAGCAGAGGGTTTTCGGTAACTTGGGGGCGCTTAAGCACCTTAAGGAAAAAAAGCCGGAACTTATAATCGGAATCTGCGGCTGTATGCCACAGCAGGCAGCGGTAGCGGAGCGTATCAAGGCAAAGTACCGCCATGTGGACCTGATTTTCGGCACACATGCGCTGTATCGCTTCCCTTCGCTTCTGGCCGAGGCGATCGAGCACCGGAGCCGCATTGTAGATATAGACGGCGAGGGCAGGATAGCAGAAGGGTTGCCGACTCTTCATGACGGTGGGGCCAAGGCCTTTGTATCGATCATGTACGGCTGCAACAATTTCTGTTCCTACTGCGTGGTGCCATATGTGCGCGGACGCGAGCGCAGCCGCTCGGCTGATGACGTGCTGACGGAGATACGATCACTTGTAGACAGCGGCGTAAAAGAGGTAATGCTTTTGGGGCAGAATGTTAATTCCTACGGCAATGACCGTGGAGAGACCGACGCCTTTGCCCGGCTGCTTCGGCAGGTGAACGAGATCGACGGTCTTGAGCGCATACGCTTTATGAGCAGCCACCCCAAGGATATTTCCGATGAACTAATTAAGACTATGGCCGAATGCCCGAAAATATGCCACCAGCTTCACCTTCCGCTGCAGTCCGGCAGCGACAGAGTGCTTAAAGACATGAACCGTCGGTATACATCAGGGCGGTATCTTGAGATAGTGGAGCGGGCGAGAGAACTCATGCCTGATCTCTCGCTGACTACCGACATAATTGTGGGCTTCCCTTCGGAGGAACGCTCCGACTTTGAGGCCACGCTGGATGTGCTTCGTAAAGCGCGCTGCGACAGTATTTTTTCATTCATATTTTCGCCGAGGGAGGGAACTCCGGCGGCGAAGATGGAAAGCCGAGCAACCGACGAGGAAAAGTCGGCATGGTTTCAGGAAATGTTGGACGTTCAGAACGCTATCAGCGCCGAGCTGAACGCTGCCTATGAGGGTAAAATACAGGAAATCCTTGTAGAAGGCCCCAGCAAGCATGAGCCGGATATGCTTATGGGCAGGAATTACGCCAACAAAATAGTGAATTTTAAGGGCGACAACTCATTAAAAGATAAGTTGATAAAAGTTAAGATCACAAAAACTCAGACATGGGTTCTCTATGGGGAACTGGTGGAGTAGAAAGGAAGATACAAATGGAAATTTTTGATAAGGCAAGAGAACTCGGCGAGGCTATCGTTGAGAGCAATGAATACAAGACGCTTAAGCTGGCTGAGGCCAAGCAGGAACAGGACGAGGAGGCCATGAAGCTTCTCGAGGAGTACCGCGATATCCGCCGCCAGCTCGGCGAGGAGATCAACAAGGGCGACGTAAGCGAGGAGCGCATGAAGGAGATCCGCGAGGCCGTTGAGGAGGCATATGAAAAGGTCACCACCAACGACACTATCGTTGAATTCCTGAATGCTCAGAGTGCTTTTCAGGCCATAATCGATCAGATGAACACTATAATTTCCTATCATATAACCGGAAAGATACCTGGCGGCTGCGGCGGAAGCTGCGATGGCTGCGCCGGCTGCCACTAAACGAATAATAAGAAACTTGGCGGAGGAACACTCATGGCGGAATATACACCGATGATGAAACAATATCTGGAGATAAAGGAAGCGCACAAGGACGCTATCCTTATGTTCCGTCTGGGCGATTTTTACGAAATGTTTTTCGATGACGCGGTCGTTGCCAGCCGTGAGCTGGAGCTGACCCTCACCGGAAAGAATTGCGGCATGGATGAGAGGGCGCCCATGTGCGGCGTGCCCTTCCACGCTGCCGAGGGGTATATATCCCGTCTTGTGGCAAAGGGATATAAGGTGGCTATCTGTGAGCAGATGGAAGACCCTAAAACCACAAAAACCATCGTAAAGCGCGATATAATCCGTATAGTTACCCCCGGAACAATAGTTGACGAGGGCGTGCTGGCCTCCCGTAGAACTAACTACATGGCCTCGATTTTTGTCGAGGATGGCGCCAGTGGAGTTGTGTTCGTTGATGTGTCTACGGGTGAAATGCTGGGCACTTCAATTGAAAACGACCTGAGCTGCGAAAAGCTCATAAATGAGCTGGCCCGCTTTGCTCCCGTTGAGGTCGCAATAGGCGGTAAAGGGCGCTTTAATAAGCGGCTCGACGAATTTTTCGGCGATCACAGCGAGATATGTGTGTTCTCATATGAGCGGGAGGACGTGGAGCCCGCCGCAAAAGAAAACGCCGATAGGCACCTCAAAAACAGCGCGGAAATAACAAATCCCATGCTTTTGATCGCTGTTTCCGCCATAATGGAATATCTGGTAGAAACCCAGAAATCCCAGCTCGAGCACATACGTGAAATTACGATCTACACTTCTAAAGAGTTTGTAGATATAGATATGAACAGCCGCCGCAACCTTGAACTCACCGAGACCATGCGCGACA
>JAFLUQ010000213.1 GCA_022508735.1 Oscillospiraceae bacterium
CAAACAACGCTCAGGATCACACGGACTGGGCTGACGCCAAGCTCTTCTTTATGCCCGAACTCATTCTCACCGGAAGCACCGTCAATGTGATACATGCCCCCAAGGGCAGCGAACTCATTATTGCCGTATATAAGGATGGTATGCTTGTTGATGTCTCAAGAACAGCTGCCGATCAGGTTGACGAGGTCTCTGTCAGCTCTCTCTTGGACAAGGGTGACAAGGTTAGTGCCTTCCTTTGGGATACCAAGAAAATGATCCCGTTCACCGAGGCGTTAGAGATCAAATAACAGTTTGGAGAACATCAAAAATATGAAGCCTATAAGCTCGTGAGAGCAAATGATTAGTTATTACAATGCACCTCCTTTTGCTAAAAGGGGGTGCATTGTGTATCAATATAGTAGTCTTTTTGCTTTTTCGCGTGGGCAGGGGGAACTCAAATCTTACGGCAGGTTTTGCGAGAAGACCGCTGTGCCCCTCTCGCGTAAATTTTCGCAAAATTAAAAGTCGAGTATGCGAAATTAAAAAAATATTGACATGCATGGTATGTTTAGTGTATAATAGTATTAAATAAAAAAATAGGAGGAGAAAGTATGAAGACAAGAAAAATTATTGCCCTTTTGACCGCACTTGTAATGGTCTTAGGGGTGCTGCCCGGCATAGCCTTTGCCGCGGATGGAAATTCATTAAAGCTTCTTGAAAGCTACATAACTTCATCTGCTGCGTCGGCCACGGGTCCGTATACGCAGGATGGCCGAACCGACCGTCCCTACGTAATAAGCTGGGCAGGCGGCACAGGAAACGGATACCGTATGGGCGTTCTGGCCTTTTCGGCAGAGGGCTTAAGTGCAGACACCGCAAGGGCGACCCTTAAGCTTAAGGTTTCCCGTACACAGAATGTAAACGAAAGTAACACAACCTCCATCGTATCTGTTTATGCGATGGATCCGACAAAGGTCGACAATACCAACGCACTTAAGCCAGAAGCGCCGAGTGCGGCAACTAAAGTCGGCACTGTTTCTCTGGCGCGCTTCGGTCAGTTGTCCGGTGGAACAGATCATACCACAAATAACGATGTCAGCGCTGAAATAGACCTGGCAAAGTATTTTGAGCTTTATCCTAATGCAGAGACCATCGCTTTGGTTCTTGCCAACCGTGACGACATACCGGATTGTAATTCCCGCGCGCTTGTGGGCTTTTACGGCATAAATGACGCCGGAAACGAGCCCCAGCTGGTGCCTATGATCACTACCACCGGTAAGGTCGAGATCAAGGCCGGTGGAAACACCGTTTACACCGAGGAAATAAAGGGCCTTGTTGTTGGCGAGGAGTACGCTCCCAACAGCTCTATTGCTCCCGAGTACCTTGTGGCAGGCGATAAGCTCTATTCCCGCAGCGGCATCGGTTCGTTCACGGTCAGTGAAGATATTTCAAAGAATGTTGCTGTTATTGAATATGAGCCTGTATCCATATTCAAGGCCTTTGTTGGAGTACCGACCATGCTTCCGGCGGAGGCTGCCACCTTCACGGATAACAAGCTTGAGACAGTTAAGCTCACATGGTCTACAACAGGCGATGTAAGTAAGCCCGGTAATGTAACTTATACCTCCGGCGGTATTTCCGTAAAGGTGGAAATAGTTGAATCCGAGTACTCTCCCGAGCTCTTCTACTGCAGCGGCACATCCAGCGGAGCCAACTTTGGCTGGAAAACCGACCTGCTCTACACCTACGGCGGCGGCAGCGCCATATTTGAGACCGTATTCAATACCGGTGAAGGCAAAAACCGCCTCATCTCCTACGGTAACGATACGACAAACAGCTTCCCCGGCGCCGGCCCCATAATGCGTTATATGAACGCGGCTACCTTCGAGTACCATGACGGCGACTGGAAGGCCAGCACGGTTCCCTGCGAAGCGGGAAAGACATACCGTCTTCTTACCGTTGTTGACTTTAATAATAAGACATATCAGATGTATGTTGCCGAGGGCGACAGTATTGAGTCCTATGAGATCACTGACGGCCCGGCCAAGTTCAGAAATCAGGATTTGGCATATATAGACCGTTTCTTCTATCACGGTGACGATTTGACTCAGGGCGAGAGCAGCGTTACCGGGCAGAAGGTTATAACCGCTCACTACGAAGTGTGGGTCGACGGTTATACAGAACTCACTGTAAAGTATATGCTCGACGAAGATACCGCTCTTGCTGACCCGACAACAACGAAGTGTACCAGAGGATCAACTTATATTGCTAAAGATGCTCCCAGAGTAATTAATAAGAACGGAAAGCTTTACATTCTTCCGGACGTGAACAATCCCGTATCTTTTGAGGTATTAAACGAAGATGGGGAGGAATGTGATGAATTTTCTTGGAGTATTTTCTATCATGAGGTTACGGCCAAGGTGCCTGAATTTGACGAGGTAATCACTGTTGTTGGTCAGGCTCCCGTTATGCCGGCTGTGGCAAAGGTAGATTTCAGCGACGGCAAGTCTGCTGACTTTGCCATTGCTTGGGAAAATGTGGACGTTACATCGGCCGGAACAAAGACAGTTAAAGGCACAATTGCTGAGCTCGATATTCAAGTAACCTGCACAGTCAATGTGAAGGATGTTACCACTGACTACAGCAAGGCCAACGAATACAGCATTGCCACCAACAACGGCGGCTGGAACTGGTATGTTGAGCCCAGCGGCACGCATATTCAGCCCGGCGACGAGCTGGCAACCCGTTACGAGAGCGGAATTTATTCCTCCAACAACGGCTACAAGTTCAAGCATGACCGCACTTATATGGGCTGGGTAGAGGACGACGGAACTATCGTTGTAACACAGTATGACCATGACACCGACGAGTACAAGAGAGTCGTTATCCACGAAAAGCTTGAGAGTGACGACCATAATAACCCGGCGGTAGTTATTCTTCCCGACGGACGTATCATGGCCGTTTATACCATGCACACCAACGAGCCCTATATGTACTTCCGTGTTACAAAGAACCCCGAGGATATTTCCGAGTGGCACGCCG
>JAFLUQ010000214.1 GCA_022508735.1 Oscillospiraceae bacterium
TGTTGAACTCCTCGTCAGCAAGCTCCATCTTTCCGGAGTCGATCTTGGAATAGTCGAGGATGTCGTTTATGATAGAGAGCAGGCTTCTGCCCGAGGCCTGAATATTGAAGCAGTTTTCGCGGGCGCTCGCGCTGAGCCCCTCCTCGCGAAGAACCAGCTCGCACATGCCGATGATCGCGTTCATAGGCGTGCGGATCTCATGGCTCATGTTAGCCAGAAAGTCAGATTTGTATTGCTCTGCCTGCTGTGCGGCCTCCACACTTTCCAGCATCATCTGCCGGCTTTTGTTCATTTTGCTCAGGAAAACCATGAGGAAAAACAGCGCGACAAAGACGAGAGAGAATCTGACGATGAAGTCGATGATTCTTTCTGCTGTGTCAAATTTGATGCTGCCAAGGGCGAATATGTGAAGCAGCACTGCCGCGGCCACCAGCAGCGAATATGCAAAGATCAGCCGTTCGCTACGATAAACTGCCAGGATGATCGCCACGCCCAGAATGGCGTAAAGTGCGGAATATATACTGCCCTCCGCGATGCTGATCATCAGAACATCGGAAAATAAACACAGCATCATGAAAACGGACTGGAGCATCGGGGAGGCCTTAGGATGAAAGGTAAGAAAGGTCATCACGGCCATCATACCGAGCATGATTAGCGTGACCCAGACCGGCCATTGCTTAAAGTAGGCCATAGCGCTCATCATGATAACGCAGAAGGCATAAATCGCCCACGCTGTTTTGCCGGCGACCTTTTTATCTGTTGTGATTAAACTGAATATCAATCCCGCCCACACCCCCTTTGGAGAAAACCCTCTTCAAATATATTTATGACAGGGCCAAGTCGTGGTGACTAATTCGTAAAACAAGCAGACTATATGCCATTTTACTTTAGATTATACTACACTTTTTCCATATTTTCAAGTGGTTTCATCATTTTTTTCATAAAAAATATTGCGAATCTAATACATATCCGAAGGGCAGTAAGACCATATGCAAATTTTTTAGAATTTTTTTAAAAACCGGGAACTTTTCCCGCCCCATGCTCGTCTAAAATATATATGAGCTTAAGGAGGGGTTCCAATGAGAAAATTTACTGCAATTTTACTTATTTTGTCGTCACTTTTGTGCGGCTGCCATGCGTCGCCGGAGAACGCCGTTGACCCGGCCCCCATATATGCCGAGGACATTACCGCTTCGCTATTAACTGATGACGACTACGAGGTCAGTGTGCTTACCGAGCTTGGAATTATAGAGGAGGATATCGACCTCAGCGGCGAGCTTACCCGCGCCGAGGCAGTTGACCTGATAGACCGGCTTATCCCTCACGATGTCTACCTTGTGGACTTTGACGAAAGTCCCTACGACGACATATTGGGCCACTGGGCCGAAGGACTTATCAAGCACTATTACAACTCCGGTGCACTGGCGGAGATAGCCGAGGGCAGCTTTGAGCCTGACAAAGCCATGACCGCCTGTGAGTTCATCAGCGTGCTCCTCCGCGCAATGGGCTACGAATATACACGCCTTGAAACCGCCTATGAGGAGGGTGTAGAAACGGGGCTGCTCATTGGCGAATACACCAAATCAATAGTGAATAACGACCTTTCCCTGACCCGCTCCGACGCTTGCCGTCTGGCTTATGCCGCCTTTACGGCCCTGACCGCCGAATGGACGCCGCTGTACCGCCTTCTTATAGAGCAGGGATATTACGGCGAAGAGCTGGCTGACATGATAACCGGCCGCACTGAAGTCAATGGCGGGAATTCCTTTGCCGACAGGCTGAACGGTGCCCTGCCCAAAGACAAAAACTATATGATATCTCCCCTGTCGATAAAAACAGCATTGGCTATGGCGGCCAACGGCGCGGAAGGAGAGACCCGGCGGCAGATACTTGACCTTATCGGTGTAAATAACCTTGAGGCTTATAACTTATATGTCAGAGACACTATAGAGAGCTATAAGGACAGCGCCGCGACGCTTAACATCGCCAACTCCATATGGCTGAACGAGGACAACACTGTGGATAAATTCTCTGACCCCTTCCGCACGGTGATAGAGAAAAACTATTTCGGCGAGGTCCGCACCGTGAACAACAGGAACGCAGTCAGCGAGATAAACGCCTGGTCCGCCGAAAAAACTAACGGAAAGATCCCCACTATTATAAATGAGCCATACTTTGCCGCCGCGCTGATCAATGCGGTGTATTTCAACGGCCTCTGGCAGCACGACTTTGACGAGGCGGACACAGAAAAGGCCGGCTTTACTCAGGCGGACGGAAGCCTTAAGGAAACCGACTTTATGCGCCAGACAGGGTATTTCAGCTATTGGGACACCGACAAGTCCCGAATCGTGGAGCTCCCCTACAAGGACACAGCCGTGAAGCTAAACGAGGAAGGCGAATACACCGGCTCTCAGCGCTACCGCTATTTGGATCTTGGCATGTACATCCTTCTGCCGAAGACAGAGAGCCTTGACGTTTCGGCGGAGCTAAACAAGGCGACTGAAAATTATGAAAGCGCCTATCTCGACCTCAGCGTGCCTAAATTCAAATTCGAGTCTGAATTTGCACTGAAGGACATTCTTAAGAACCTCGGCATGGAAAAGGCCTACACCGACGGTGCGGAGTTCGGCCCCATGTTTGCCGGCGGCGAGGGCTCGCCGGGGCTGGATATTCTGCACAAGACCTACATCGACGTGAACGAGAAGGGCACAGAGGCCGCCGCTGTAACGTCCCTTTTTGTCACAGGCTCCGCCCCGCCGCCAGAGCCGATCGAGTTCAAGGCCGACCGCCCCTTCAGCTTCGCGGTGCGCGACAATACGACCGGCGAGATACTGTTCATGGGCGAATATATGTATGCGGAATAGAAAAAGGGGGCTGTTGCAGCTTGGAAAAAGAGTATTATACCATAACGGTAAATTATAGTTTATCTCTCTCGATGGGGCAACCCGAACGGTTTCCCCATCGGTCACCCCTTCCGCATCGCCT
>JAFLUQ010000215.1 GCA_022508735.1 Oscillospiraceae bacterium
TGGCAGCAGATCCTTCTTCACCTGTTCAATTTTGTAGTTCTGTTCGCGATATTGTATTTCCTGCTCTATAAGCCGGTAAAAGAGTTTATGGATAAGCGCGCCGAATACTATAAAAATCTCGATGAGGAGGCAAAGAGGGGCCTCGCCGATGCGGAAAAAACAAAGGAAGAGTATCAGAAAAAGCTCGCCGCCAGCGACGACGAGATCGCCGCAAAAAAGAAAAAGGCTCACACAGAGATCGAAAGTGCGAGAGAGGCTATGATAAAGCGCGCCGAAAAGCAGGCCCAAAAAATCATTGCGGACGCCCGCAAGGATATCGAATATAACCGCGCCAAGATGCTGAAGGAGGCGCAGACCGAGATCACGGATATGGTGGCAAAGGCCGCTGAAAAGCTTGTGGCTCAGTCCACAACATCCCAGGCCTTTGACCAGTTCCTTGGCGCAGCGGAAAGAGGCGGAAAAGATGAATAAAAAGGCTGTTCTTTATTCCAATACGCCTCCGAGCGACAGTCAGAAGCAGAAATTTACGGAGTTTCTCTCTGTTAGGCATGGGGGGAACGTTTCACTGACCTGGAAAAAGGAGGAGCTTCCCGAGGGCAGCTTCAGGCTTCAGGTTGGCTCCGAGATATACGACTGGAGCGCTGCCGGAAGACTCTTGCAGCTGAAGGAGGCGCTGGCCGGTATCGACGGTACCGGCCGCGACATCATCCCTCTGCTTAAGGAAACTATTGTTAACTGGACACCCACAGCTCTGGCCCATGAGGAGGGCAGGGTGCTGACGGTGGGCGACGGTATCGCCACTGTGTCGGGCCTCGAAAACGCCGCCTACGGTGAGATACTGATTTTTTCCTCCGGTATAAGGGGCATGGCTCAGGACCTGAGAAAAAACGAGATAGGCTGTATTCTGTTTGGTGACGATGACGATGTGAGTGAAGGCAGTATTGTGCGGCGAACCGGCAGAACTGCGGGCATCCCAGTGGGCGAGGGCTTTCTCGGCAGAGTAGTTGACGCCCTCGGTAACCCAATTGACGGGGAGGGAGAGATACTCTCTGAGGAGTACCGCCCAATTGAAAACCCTGCTCCCGGTATTATTGACCGTCAGCCTGTTGACACACCTCTCGCCACCGGTATACTTGCCATCGATTCCATGTTCCCCATAGGCCGCGGCCAGCGTGAGCTTATAATCGGCGACCGTCAGACAGGCAAGACCGCTATCGCGCTTGACACTATACTGAACCAAAAGGGCAGGGACGTTATCTGCATCTATGTGGCCATAGGCCAGAAGGCCAGCTCCGTGGCTCAGCTTGTGCAGACTCTGAAAAACAATGAGGCAATGGATTATACCATAGTCGTTAACGCTTCGGCCAGTGACAGTGCGCCTCTTCAGTATATCGCACCCTATGCGGGCTGCGCTCTGGGCGAGTACTTTATGAATAATGGCAGTGATGTGCTCATAGTTTATGACGATCTCAGTAAGCACGCTATTGCCTACCGCTCTCTGAGCTTGCTGCTGGAGCGCGCTCCCGGCCGCGAGGCCTACCCCGGCGACGTGTTCTATCTCCATTCCAGACTTCTCGAACGCTCGGCTCATCTGAGCGAGGAAAAGGGCGGCGGCAGCATGACCGCCCTGCCCATAGTTGAGACTCAGGCCGGCGACGTTTCGGCCTATATACCCACGAATATAATCTCCATCACCGACGGTCAGATATTCCTTGAAAGCGACCTGTTCTTCTCGGGCCAGCGGCCGGCTGTCAACGTGGGCCTTTCCGTTTCCCGCGTGGGCGGCGACGCTCAGACAAAGGCTATGAAAAAGGCCGCCGGAGCCATTCGCCTGGATCTGGCACAGTACCGCGAAATGGAGGTATTCACCCAGTTTGCCAGCGATCTTGACGACGCCACAAAGCGGCAGCTGACATACGGACAGGGGCTTATGCAGGTCCTCAAGCAGGAGCAGAATTCCCCCTATAAGCAGTCCGAGCAGGTCGTTATCCTTGTTATCGTCCTTAACCATCTTCTGCAGGATATCCCCGCATCGCAGGTCAAGAACGCGATCGGAAGGCTGCTCAGGCACTTTAAAGAAAATCACTTTGATATTATGACGCGCATCGCGTCAACGGGAATGCTCAGTGACGACGACAAAAACGAGATCATAAGTGTAGCAAAGCAGTATATGCAGGAGCGGTGAGATTATGGCGACGACGAAGGAAATCAAAAACCGCATAAGCAGCGTTAAGGACACGCAGAAGATCACTAATGCCATGTACCTTATCGCCTCCACCAAGCTCCGCAAGGCAAAAAACGATCTCGACCGCTCGCGGCCATATTTCAACGCCCTGCGCGGAGAGATAAAGCGTATCTTCCGCATTACAGAAAATGTGGAGAGCAGGTACTTCTATCCCGTCACCGGCGAGCACGACCTTCCGGGTTCCTATGGTTATCTGGTCATCACGGCGGATAAAGGTCTCGCCGGAGCCTATAACCAGAACGTCATAAAGGAAGCCGTTCGGCTTATGGGTGAGCACAAGGATCCCAAGCTGTTCGTAGTCGGGGAATACGGCAGGCATTATTTTACTTCCCATAATATCCCCATAGAGAAAAGCTTCCTCTATACGGCGCAGAATCCGACCGTGCAAAGGGCAAGAGAGATCGGCGCCCTGCTGCTCGACCTGTTTGACCGCGGTGAGCTTTCAAAGATCTTTATCATTTATACCGATATGAAGGGCGCGATCGAGTCTCAGGTGTGCTCTACGAGACTGCTGCCCTTTCACCGCGCACAGTTCACCGGTGCGGACATTCAGGAAAGAGCTGTTAGAATACCCTTTGAGTTTGTGCCCTCCACACAGCGCGTGCTTGACGGTATCGTTCCCAGCTATGTAACGGGCTTTATTTACAGCGCTCTTATAGACAGCTTCTGCAGCGAGCAGAACGCCCGCATGAACGCTATGGACTCGGCCAACC
>JAFLUQ010000216.1 GCA_022508735.1 Oscillospiraceae bacterium
GCCTACAGCGGCTTCTTCTCCAGCGACAGAACTATCGAGGAATACAACGATAAGATCTGGCACCTCTCCAAGGTTGAGAAATAAAAGAATATGCAAAACCCGGAGCCATATGGCTCCGGGTTCATTGCTTCACAGATGCTCTTTGCCCCAGTGGCACAGATCCATCAGAATAGGTGACAGGCTCTTTCCCTTCTCGGTCAGGGAATACTCCGTCTTGGGCGGCACTACAGGATAGACCTTGCGCTCCACGAGCTCATCGCTTTCAAGCTCTCTCAGCTGCTGGGTCAGCATCTTGGCCGTGGCCTGGGGAATGAGCCGCTGCAGTTCGCTGAATCTAAGCGTTCCGCCTATAAGGTGCCAGAGGATAATTGCCTTGTATTTTCCTCCTATCATGCCTATGGTGTGTTCTATTGGGCTGTTGTAGCCCTCGCATTGACAACAGGTTTGCATGGTGATCTCCTCTCATGGTTTCTTTTTAGATAGTATATTACTTTAAAGTGCGTTCTTGATTTTTAGAAAACTGTCTGCTATAATTATAACACTGCCAAATAAATATTTCAAGCGAAAGCATAAAATTTTTCACCTTTCGGAAAAATATATGTGAAGAAATCTGAAAGGGGAAATTTTTATGATAAGAACCGACCTTGCGGTTGAAGCAAGAGAAATGCACGGTGAGGGAATATCCGGCGTTGTTAGCCGCACTGAAAAGCGGGGCGGCGCGGAGGTCACCACCGTTGAGATAACATCACCGGACGGAGCGGAGCGCCTTGGCAAGCCTATGGGCGTGTATGTCACCGTTGAGATCGAGGACGCAGAAAGCCCCGACGGCCGCAAGGCCGCCGCGGAAAGTCTGGCCTCCGAGCTCAGGCTCATGATGGAGGGCAAGGACGCAAGCCGTGTTCTGGTGGTGGGTCTCGGCAACGATCACATTACCCCCGACAGCGTGGGAGTAGCCGCGGCTGAAAGGGTGTTCGTCACAAGGCATCTGAGGGAGCTCATGCCCGAGGAATTTGGCTCGGCACGCGAGGTGAGCTCCATTGCCCCCGGAGTACTGGGGCTTACGGGTATAGAAACAGGTGAGACCGTTCGCGGCGTGGCGGAGAAGATAAAGCCCACTCTTATTATTGCCGTGGACGCTTTGGCCTCTCGCAGCATGAGCCGGATAGGCAGCACTCTTCAGCTCACCGACACGGGCATAAGCCCCGGCAGCGGTGTGGGCAACAGCCGCCGCGAGCTGTCGGAAAAGACGATGGGCGTGCCGGTAATTGCCGTGGGCGTACCAATGGTGGCCGATGCGGCGACAGTGGCCGACGATGCGATCAGTATGCTCATAGGTAAAATGAAGGAGGAAGCGGAGAACTCCTCCGACGAGGTGCTTAAAATGTTAAACGGCATGGAAGAGAATGACCGCTATGCGTTGATCTATGAGGCCCTTGAACCGAAATCGGCAAATATGTTTGTGACCCCAAAGGATGTGGACGCCATAGCCGACCGTGTATCGGAAATTCTTAGAAACGGCCTTAACAGCGCTCTGCACGGGAATAAATATGAAATATTTTATTAAAAGGTGATTTTTACTATTGCATAATCTTCGTTTTTATGCTATGATAAACAAATTGGAAAGAGGTGTTTTAAGTGGTTTATTTTGACAACGCAGCGACCACGAGAGTTAAAAAAGAAGTAGTGGAGGCCATGCTGCCCATTTATACAGAGAACTTCGGCAACGCCTCCTCGACATATACAACGCCGGGCCAGAACGCCCGCCGTGCCCTGACCGAGGCGAGAAAGACTGTCGCTGAGGCCATAGGCGCAGAGGAGAGGGAGATATACTTCACCGGCTGCGGCACCGAGTCAGACAACTGGGCCATAAAGGGCTATGCCGTCAAGAATAAGGCTAAGGGCAATCACATTATAACTACGGCGGTAGAGCATCACGCGGTGCTTCACACCTGCCAGTTCCTCGAAAAGAACGGCTTTGAGGTGACATACCTCCCCGTTGACGACGAGGGCAGGGTGACGGCTGCCGATGTAGAGGCTGCCATCCGCCCCGAGACCATTCTTGTAACGGTGATGTTCGCAAATAACGAAATCGGCACTATCAACCCTATCGCTGAGATAGGCGCTCTTTGCCGTGAAAAGAAGATAGCCTTCCACACCGATGCGGTTCAGGCTGCCGGAGCGGTGCCAATCGATGTGAAGGCAATGAACATTGATATGCTTTCCATATCCGGCCACAAGTTCCACGGCCCCAAGGGTATAGGCGTGCTCTATGTGAAGAAGGGCATACGTCTCGACAATCTCATGCACGGCGGAGCGCAGGAGAGCGGCCGCCGCGCCGGAACCGAGAACATCGCCGGAGCCGTAGGCCTTGCGACGGCCCTTAAGCTGGCGGTGGACTCTATGGAGGAAAAGACGGCTAAAATCGTTGCCATGCGCGATAAAATTATCGATACCATACTTGCGGAAATTCCATACGTCCGCCTTAACGGCCCGCGTGAGAACCGCCTGCCCAACAACGTCAGCATCTGCTTCCGCTATATCGAGGGCGAGTCGCTTCTACTGAGCCTTGATATGAAGGGCTACGTGGTTTCCAGCGGCAGCGCCTGCACGTCGGGCTCTCTCGACCCCAGCCACGTGCTACTGGCGATCGGCCTGCCCCACGAAATAGCTCACGGCTCCATGCGCGTTTCCCTCAGTGAGGAAAACACCATGGAGGAGGTCGACGCCTTCCTCGCCGAGCTTGGGCCTATAGTTAAGCGGCTCAGAAATATGTCACCATTATATGAAGGAGTTGAAAAATAATGTATAGCGAAAAGGTTATGGACCACTTTGCTAATCCCCGCAATGTGGGCGAGATCGAAGACGCCAATGCAGTAGGCACTGTGGGTAACGCCAAGTGCGGCGATATTATGAAGATGTACATGAAGATCGAGGACG
>JAFLUQ010000217.1 GCA_022508735.1 Oscillospiraceae bacterium
GGTCATTGCCCGCATGCCTAACGGCACAAGAGTGAGCGTCCTCGGCGAGTGGCAGGGCTGGGCCGTGGTGCGCTACGGCGGCTATACCGGCTATTCCGACAGCAGGTATCTGGAATTTGTGTAAATTAAATGCCGCCCAAAGAGGCGGCATTTTGCAATTAATCCCAGTTTACAGAATCATATTGAAAATTTTTATCAGCTGTTGCAGTGCACCCGGGCGTCGGTGCCGATATCGTTTCTTTGTACAAGTGCTTGCCACTGCTCCTCAGTTCCGCCGAAATATATGTCCGTGAGGCTCGGGCAGCCATCAAAGGCTCCATAGCTAATGGACGTAACGCTGGCAGGTATTATAATACTTTCAAGACTGCTGCAATTGTGGAACGCCCTGACGGAAATAGTGTTAACTCCATCCCCCAGCGTCACGCTTTTAAGGCCGGTGCAGTCCTCAAAGGCCACTGCGCTTATGTGAGAAACACTTCCGGGAACGTATACTGCCGTGAGAGCGGTGCAGCCCCTGAAGGCGCCCTCGTCCATGACAGTCACGCCGGCGGGAATATAAACTTCATTAAGCCCGGTGCAGTCTTGAAAGGCTTCGCCGCCTATGGCGGCCATACCGGCGGGAAGACTTACGCTTTTGAGGGCGGTGCAGCCCCGAAACATTCCCCAGCCGAGCTTATTGGCTCCCTCATAAAAGGCAATAGACTCCAGCGAGGTGCAGTCTTTGAATATACGGCTGTCGAGAATATCAGCGGCGGGAACGGTAACGCTCGAAAGGGCGCAGCCCGAAAAGGCTTCAAAGCCAATGCTTTTAACGCTCGCCGGGATGCTTATGTCATTAAGCTTTACGCAGTCTCTAAAGGCCATTCGTCCGATAGAATTCAGGCCTTCCGGAAGGTTGACGGCTTCAAGAGCACCGCAGCCAAAGAATGCCTCCTTGCCTATTGAGCTGAGACCCTGAGAAAGGGACGCGCGTACAAGCGAGGGGCAGCCGTAAAAGGTCTGGTCCTCGATGGAGCTTACCCCTGCCGGAATACTGACGCTTTCCAGTGAGCGGCAGCCGTAAAAGGCCCCTGCGCCGATATATTTAACACTGTCGGGAATGACTATTTCTTTCATATTCACATTGCCGTAAAAGGCCCCGATTCCGATCTCCGTTACGCTGTCTGGTATAACGATCTTAGTCACCCCAACAAGGTCGCCGCAGGCACCCGGCTTTATGAGTGGCGTGACGTATCTGGTGTGGATCACGACCGAAACCGGAGTGTATGAAGCGTCGGTTACTCCGCAGCCCGCAATGGTCCTTGTTCCCGGCCTTACAGACAGTTCACCGGTATAGCTCTGTTTTACGGCAGCAAGGTGGTTACCTATGTAGAGCACGCCGTCCGTCCAGTTTGCCTCGTCGTTATATATGGCCGTTCCCGAAAAGGCGTTGGCGCCCAGCCTTTCAAGGCTGTCCGGCAGAATTATAGTTTTAAGGTTGGTGCAGCCCTTAAAGGCTCCCTCGCCGATAAAGGTCACGCTTTCGGGAATTGTAATGCTTTCGAGGCTCGTGCAGTTTCTGAAGGCGTTGTCGCCGATGCTTTTAACACTCTCAGGGATAGTTATCTCGCGAAGAGAGGAGCAGCCGTCAAAGGCGCCGATGCCTATATATTCCACAGTGTCAGAAAGTGCGACAGAGGTCACATAGCGGTAGTCCTCAAAGGCCCAGTTCATGACATTTTTGACACCCGGCTCAATAACGATATTTCTTATCCTGGGTTCTCCGGGAGCCCAGCCGCCCCAGGCACGATACAGTTTATATCTATCAGTCTTCATTTCACCGCTGCCATATATGGTAAGAAAGCCATCCGTATCTATGGCAAATCGCGGGTCCTTATCCGCCATATATTCGTAGCAGGAGCCGGAGTACACGACCTTGTCAGGGTCAAAGGTGTAGCCTGTCAGCAAAAGCGACGCACATATGAGCGGGATAAAAAACTTTTTCATACTAATTCCCCCCTTATTGTAATAAATATATCACAACAAATCTTTTTTGTAAAGGGACATTTAAGTGCGCCTTATTCCCTCCTCATATTAACCTTTACGACCTTGCCTTCAGTTGTGTAAAGCAGAACCCTGTCGTTATAGAAACAGGTGTCCGCAAAATCAGCTGAGAAATACGGTTCGCAGTAAGGGTCAACAGCCGCAAAGTGCACATGGCTCCCCGGCAGGTCCTCAACTACCCGAACAAATATCATTTCGTTCTGTACAAATGTTGTTGCTGAGGAGTCAGTGTGAAACAGTACCTTTCCCGGCTCCTTGCCGATGTAGCCAAAATCCATAAGCGTAACATCGCGGCCGATATCGCTGAGTGCTGCTATAAGCCTGATATTGCTCACGGCGCTCTTCATTGGCAGCGGACTATCCATCAACACGCTGAGTTTTATTGGGCTGCCGCTGTATTGAAAGAGCTGGCCGTCCCTCCAGAATACCACTCTGTTATCCATGGGCGGATTACAGTAATAGACATAAAATTCTCCTACATCCTCCAAAAGCTCTTCCATCTCTCCCGTTTCAAGATGAATCCTGTAAAGGCTGCTTATTCCGGTTTCTGCATTATAGCCGTTTAAATAAAGGTATCTTTTTGTATGCGGGGCTGAATTATCGGTATAGTACAGGTTTACCCGATAAAAGCACTCGGAACGTTCCGGCTTACCGTCCTTCTCATAAACGCCGAAGTATATACCTTCCTGCTTGACCTCGTGCTCCACACCTTTATAGATGTAGGTCACGTCAATATATGGCATCGTGCCCATATCTGAGGTTTTAACTGTAACGCCTTCGCCCAGATCGTACTGACGAATATTTCCGGCCGAAATTTTAACCTGATCTCCCTCGTCGGTTTCTACCATTTTTCCGTCAACAATTTTGAAATAGTTGTTGGCGCTTCTGGC
>JAFLUQ010000218.1 GCA_022508735.1 Oscillospiraceae bacterium
CAGGCCCGTGTATATTTACAAAATCCTTTTGAGCAATCGTATAAAAAATTTCATAAGGGTTTGTGGAACTTATCTTCATACATTCCGCAATGATCAGCTCACTTTTTTGTTGAAGGGAATAATCCATACTGACTCTCCTTTTTCTGCAATTTGTTATTTATGCACAAATACTTACTTTATCGCCATCAAGATATTTTGCGTCAATTGTTTTTCACCACTAAATTCCGGTTTACGGCATAGGCGGTGTCCAGTACTGCTTGTTATAGATATCGGTAATTCTATAGGTTGCCTGCACACGGCCGCCAACGGCAACATTGCTTATAGTCATATTATCCGTAACCGTCATAGTTTCACCCAAATAGTAGCTGTCCTGAAAATCTCCGTCGTAGCTGTAGTAATCACACAGAAAGTCGAGCTTGTCACCTGTGTTTAATTCCGTAAGACCTCTCGCCACGGTTTCGGTTTCAGTTTCGTCATAATCTGTTCTCGCACCTAAAATTCTTCCATATGGATGTTCGCTGTCGAATGAGAGAATTAAGTCTACCCGTGTGTTGTTGAGCATTGCAGGAACGCGGCCGAGGATGGTGTAGCCTTCACCGTCATCTATATAGCTCAGGAAATAGTATGCAACCGGCTGACCGTTTATCGCAAGCCATGTGTTGTCGGTTTCGCCTATAAGATTACCGTCATCGTCAAACTCGTACACGTTATCAAGGCCGAGATCGACAAAGCCCTCGCCGTCATCATAGAACATATTTAGTTCAAGCTCCTGAATCAGATCCCATTCCTTTTCTGACAGCTTGAGTACCGGCATGCCGTCATCATTCTCATCCCAAAAGATATTACTTTCATCAAGTCTGTTTTTTTCGATATAGCTTGCCGTTTTATCAAGGGATCCGCCGCTGAGAATACTGCTTAAGAAATCAGTATTAGAGCCTGTAAGCCCTGAAATTCCTCCGTAATTGCCTCCGACAAGACTTCCTAAGATATCAGAGATCATATCAGCGCTGATGCTGCCGCTGCTTGCACCGGGATAGCCGAGCAGTGAACCAAGGGGAGAGCCCGTACCGCCGGACGCGGCCTGACCGCTGACTTCAACTCCGGCAAACTCTCTTATGCAGCGGGTGTATTCCTCATCCATGCCTATTTGTTTATATGTATTAATAATACTGTCCACCTTTGATACGCGTTTATACGGGAAGTAGATGGACAACCCATAAGCATGGGTCATATTTGAGGAGGTAAGGTTATATTTGACCGCGCCACCGAGCACTTTAGAAAGCTTTTTACTTTCGGAGGTGTTTATATTATCTGCAAGATTTATCAGGTCCACCTGATCGATGCTGTTAGCCTGAGCGAACTCTCTTGTTTTGCTTCGGGCATTTGAAACGGTCTTATAATCGTTGCCTGTTATCATTTTGCTTGTGGACCTTGAAAAAACCATAAGAGCATCAGGAACTGTCGTTTCAAGCTCCGCCAAGTCTACTACCGAAAGAGTAGTCTGCTGTCCTCGGCAGGTTCTGGCGCATACGCTTACAAAATCGTCAGTTATTTGCTTTCCTATCTCGATCGTCGGCATGGAGGTGTTATTGGAAAGGGCTGTCAGCCAGTCGGTATAATACCAGCCCACGCCGGGTTCGGTTTCCTCGGACGCAATCATATAGTCCGCATACTGACTGAGCATGAGAGCATTTTCCAGAGTTGCCATAAGACATGCGTCAAAGCCGATAAAATCAAATTTCACGCCCGCACCAAAAAGCGCCTGATTTATTCCCGCCAGCGTCATAGAACCGCTGTTTGGGTATTTTTCGTCATAGCCGTAGCCGCTTATCGAACCGCCGCCGTGATCCCAGAATATAAGCTCATTTCGGTTGGCAGGGAAATTTTTTGTGCACCAGCGAATGAATTCTGTAAGCGTATGTGGTTTTGTCATTGAGTCGCTGCCTGCGTTTTGCATAAGACAGGTCAGCTTGCCGTCCTTTATCTGATAGATCTGATTTACCTTACTGCTTACAATATTGTTTTTCCAAGCCCTGCAGCCGCCGGTATACACGATCAAGTTCACATTGGAGCCTATAGAAGCCGCCGCCATTTCTTGCAGGTCTGCTGTAGCCATACCGCCATTTGATTCAAGATCGGTGCCGCACATATACACCATAATTGTAACGGTATCTTTGCCGCCGCCTTGAATAACGGTGCGTTTCGCTCTCGAGCCCTCTGCCACTGAGTAATCAAGGATTCCTGTGTTTCCGCCGTCCCAGGGGCTGCTTGAATAGTCGTAATAGTTTCCGGAGCCGGATGAATATCCTCCATAAAGGGGGTGACTGCTTGAAATACCGGTCCCGGACATTGTAAGTATATCAGAAAACAAGATGCCGCCAAAGAACAACAGCAGCAGACCAACAACAATAATAATCAGACATCCGCAACCGCAGCCGCTGCGACGATTGTTGGAATTGTTCTGAGATGGCCCGGCCGACAGCTTGCCTATAACGGCGCCGATCAAGCCGCTGATGAGCATGCTTCCCAGTGTTGGTGCGCCTCTGTTTTGCGAGCCGCCGCCGGGTATGTCGATATCTTTGTTGCTTCCATGAATGTCGCTTTGTGGTCTTCTTCCGGAGTATCCGTCCGGATTTCCCACCGGACCGCCGGAATTAAGCCCGTCGCCGCGCCTATGAACATCTGCGCTCCCGCCGGTAACATGTTTTTCACGGCCTTGCGGCCTATTGGTTTTATCCATAGTGCACCTCCATAAGATTTTTCTATAATAAATTTACCACAAATTATATTTTTTGTCAACGCATAGAAAAAGGAGGCCGAATTCGGCCCCCTGACAAGATTTACTTTTTAAAAATATCGTATAGCTTATGCGTTTCAGCCTGCGGCCTTAACGGAAGTGATGTGCGGGTTCACGCCCTC
>JAFLUQ010000219.1 GCA_022508735.1 Oscillospiraceae bacterium
ATACTTGGCGGGAAGCTGCCTGGGAAAGTAGGAAGCCGCCAGCTAAAACGAAAAGACAGTCCGTTTGGACTGTCTTTTTTTCGTTCTTGATTTTCCGCGGTGGATGTGATATGATTAAAACAAGAAATAAATTGGGGAATGAGGGGCTTTTGTCATTATGAAAAATAAGATGATTTTTGTGACGGTCATTTCATTTATAGGTATGTTTGCGTCTGTGGCGATATACTGCCTTACAGGAAACAGTGGCGCTTTCTCAGCTGTGATAACATTTGGAACTATATTTTATCATTTAGCTATGCGTCTGGCGGTGGGAGGCCTCATAGATGCCGGATATCATAATCATATGGACCACAATAAAAAGTGGTTTCAAGAAAAAGCGTTTGAACAAAAGCTATACGAAAAGCTCAAGGTAAAACAGTGGAAAAAGCGGCTTCCGACGTATACTCCGGAGTACTTTAATTTAAAGAACCATTCTGTGGCAGAGATCGTAGGAGCAACCTGTCAGGCTGAGGTCGTTCATGAAGTGAACATGGTGCTTAGTTTTGTTCCTGTTGTATTTACGATTTGGTTTGGGTCTTTCGGAGTTTTTTTGATCACATCATGCGCAGCATTTGTGTTTGATGGGGTTTTTGTGATAATACAGAGGTATAACCGGCCAAGACTGATCAGGTTGATAAGAAAATAAATTACGGTTTATTGTAAGACAGTCATAAGATTTTGATATACAGAACAAAAATTAACACAATATTCCGGGAACCTTTTCCATGCATTGGTCGTCTAAATTATAAACAGAAAAAAGAAAGGACGAATTAATCATGAAAAAACTGATCGCACTGCTGTTTATGATGGCACTGTGCTGTGTTCCCGCTCATGCGTTTGAAGTCGATGTGGCTCCCTACGATATCAGCTTCGATTTTGTGACCATAAACGGCACTAACACCCAGTATCCTCCGCTTGTTTACAAGGATGTGACCTACTTTCCCATGACCTATGAGTATGTGCGGCGGTTGGGGCTTACAAATTCATGGCACAATGGCGCATTCTATCTGGCCTGTGCGAAGAGTTACGAGAATGAGTATACGCCCGAGCCGCACGGCCCGGTGAATACCGCGGCAAGGCTGCAGTGCGAGGTGGCAGACTACCCGATCTATGTCAATGGCAGACTGCTCGACAATTCCGCCGAGGAGTATCCGGTGCTTAACTGTGGCGGCATAACCTATTTCCCGCTTACGTGGCGCTTTGCCACCGAGGAATTCGGTCTTGATATAAGCTGGGACGGCCGTCTCGGTATACAATCGCATAACGAAACAAGATATATTTTTGATAAAGCAGAAGATTCTACGGCATACTTCTTTCTTCGGATAGTAGATTTCTATAGCAGTTATCCGCAAACTGATAAAATTCTTATCTTTGACGCTGCGACTGGTGAGGTATCGGACGGAGGTGCAAAGGAATATGACTATACCAGAGGGGTGAGAGGAACATCAATAAGTGACCGTCTGAGCGTCAGTGACGGTATCCTCATGCTGGACGGGCAAAGGCTAAGCGACGTTTCCGACTTTGTGGAGCAGAGCGAGGGCGCGCAATATTATAGCTACGATATGTATGGCTCGCTGCACGAAATCGGAGACTGCCGGCTTATAGATGTAAAATTCAGTCGCATCTTTCCGATGCCGATTATGGGTCGCGGCTGGGACAAAAGCCTGTGGTTTATCAATTCCGGCGACGGTTTTAGGGAGGTCGAAGGAATTGAGCTCGGTTCGTTTGATGTTTTGGAGAACATATTGACCATAGGCGGCAAGAGTTATATAGAGGTCCGCAACTATGGCGCGAAATATCTCGGCCCGGAGACGTCGCGATTATTTTGCATCACGCCTGAGGGCGGGCTGGAGCAGATAACCGACGAGGATCATGGTAATATAGAGCTGATAGGTGAGATGTACGGCAAACCCGTTGTCCGCGCAACATGGAAGAGTGAACGCAGGGCGGTCTCCGCTGTGAATGACGGATTCTTCTACGTGGAGGAGGACAGAAGCCTGACGAGGCTGTACCCATATGTATGCAGCAAAGGTGAATTTACATATAACGATCATCTGTACCTGTATCTCGAGTATAAAAAGGTCTTGCTGGACACAGCTACCGGTGAGGAATATAAAATAGAACTGTAAATAAGACCCGCAGCGATAGCTGCGGGCCTTGTGTTTAAAATTTTTAGGCTCTGGCTTCCTTTACCTTCTGCACAAATTCCTTGGCAAGGGCGGTGATAGAAGCGTAATCGCCGGTCTTGGCTCCGCCTGTAAGGGCGCCGCCAACGCCGATTGCGCAGGCACCGGCCTTGATCCACTCGCCGACGTTGTTCACGTCTACGCCGCCGGTGGGCATGAGCTTAGCCTGGGGAACCGGGCCCTTAATGGCCTTGAGTATCTTCGGGCCAAAGGCCTCGCCGGGGAATACCTTAACCACGTCAGCACCGGACTCCATAGCGGCAACGACCTCTTTTATGGTCATAGCGCCGGGCATGGCGGGCACGCGGTAACGGTTGCACAGACGAACGGTCTCGGGGTCAAAGTAGGGGCTTACGATATACTGCGCGCCGCTGAGGATAGCGATACGGGCAGTCTCGCTGTCCATAACAGTGCCGGCACCGAGTATCATTGAGCCGTCGGAATATTCCTTAGCCAGCTCCTCAATAACCTTGTGTGCAAAGGGCACAGTGAAGGTAAGCTCGATGGCGGGCACACCGCCCTCCATGCAGGCGTCGGCAATTCTCTTTGCCTTTTCGCCGCTGTCGGCGCGAACGACGGCTACAACGCCGACGTCAGTGATTTTGGTGAGTACAAGTTCCTTGTCCATTTTCAACACTCCTTATAATTTTTTTATTTATTTATTTTGCTTTTGTAGCAATTTCTT
>JAFLUQ010000022.1 GCA_022508735.1 Oscillospiraceae bacterium
GCAGAATATGATAACGTTTCTGATGGACGAGCACGCGCCGCTGCCGGAGCCCGATAGATTTCTTGAATATCTCTTGAGCTACGGCGTGTTCGGGCGGGAGCTTGAGGGCAAGATCCTTGCCGCTCAGGTGGTGCGTCGCGAGGGCGACGACGTGAGCGCCATAAGGCGCATATTCTTCCCCCCGAGAAAGATGATATGGCACAAGTACCAATATGTTAAAAAATCGCCCCTGCTGCTGCCTGTGGCATGGGTGCACAGATTTTGTACCGCCGTGTTCGTCAAAAAGTATTCCATAAAGGATATGGCGTCAGGGCTTCATGACAGCCTTGAATACGGCCATGAAAGAGAAGCCTGGCTCGATGAGCTTGATATACAATAAGGCAATACTGCACAGAGCCCGCTTTGGCGCTTTGTGCCCATCTTGCTTGTATCTTTCTTGCCATTTCTTCCGAAAATTCCTTGAAATACGTCAGTATTCCTGCGGAATTTTCGTAATTCTGTCAAAAAATCTACTGCGCAATATAGGCACAATCTCTGTGCGGTATTGCCTAAAAGTTGGGATAATTATGAGCAAAAAAATCGCTATGCTCGGGCACAAGCGCATTCCCTCCCGCGAGGGCGGGGTGGAGGTCGTGGTTGAAGAGCTGAGCACGAGAATGGCCCTGCGCGGCTGTGAGGTCACCTGCTATAACCGCGGCGGGCATCATGTGAGCGGCAAGGAGTTCGATCAGGGCGACCTGAAGGAATATAAGGGCGTAAAGCTGAAAAATGTTTTCACCATAGACAAAAAAGGTCTTGCGGCTATGAGCGCCTCGTTCTTTGCGGCGATAAGATGCGCCTTCGGTAAATACGACATAGTTCACTTTCACGCGGAGGGGCCCTGCGCCATGCTCTGGCTGCCGAAGCTATTTGGTAAGCGGTGCATTGCCACTGTCCACGGGCTCGACCACAAGCGTGCCAAGTGGGGGAGATTTGCCGGGGCCTATATAATGCTCGGCGAGAAATGCGCTGTCAAGTTTGCCGACGAGATAATCGTGCTGAGCAGAGGCGTGCAGAAATATTTTAAAGACACCTACGGCCGTGACACAAGGCTTATTCCCAACGGGATAAGCAGGCGTCCGGCCCGAAAGGCCGACCTTATCACAAAGGAATACGGCCTCACAAAAGACGGTTACATCCTGTTTTTGGGGCGGCTCGTGCCGGAAAAGGGGCTGACGTATCTGATAGAGGCGTTTAAGCAGGTAAAAACAGATAAAAAGCTTGTTGTGGCCGGCGGCTCGTCAGATACAAACGATTTTGCCGATAAGCTAAGGGAAATGGCGCTTGGCGACGAGCGGATCATATTCACCGGCTTTGTGCAGGGCAGAATGAAGCATGAATTATACAGCAACGCCTATATATACACCCTGCCGAGCGACCTTGAGGGAATGCCGCTGAGCCTTCTGGAGGCAATGTGCTACAATAACTGCTGCGTGGTTTCGGACATACCCGAGTGCGCGGAGGTCGTTGAGGATAAGGCGGTCGTTTTCCGCCGGGGCGACATAGAGGCTCTCCGCGGCGCGCTTCAGCGGCTTTGCGATGACCCGGAGGAAGCAAAAAGGTATAAAGACGGCGCCGCGGATTTTATCTGCGGCAAGTATAACTGGGACGACGTGGTAGATAAAACATTGGAGCTGTATAAAAACAAACGCAGCTGAGCGTGTTCGCGTCGTTGAGGAAGAAGGATACACATGAATAAAAAATATACGATAGCTGTGGCGGGCACCGGTTATGTAGGGCTTTCGATCGCCGTGCTGCTTTCTCAGCATCACAGGGTGTGGGCGGTGGATATCGTCCCGGAGAAGGTCGAGCTGATAAACAAAAGAAAAAGCCCTATCCAAGACGACTATATTGAAAAATATCTGGCTGAAAAGGAGCTGGATCTGACAGCGACCCTCGACGCAAAGAAAGCATACAGCGACGCGGATCTCGTTGTTATCGCCGCGCCGACAAATTATGATTCCGTGACCCAGCATTTTGACACTGCCGCTGTCGAGGCGGTCATTAAGCTCGTAATGGAGTATAACCCGGAGGCTATCATGGTCATTAAGAGCACGATCCCCGTGGGCTATACGGCGTCGATCAGAGAAAAAACAGGGAGCAAAAACATAATTTTCAGCCCTGAATTTTTAAGAGAGTCAAAGGCGTTATATGACAACCTCTACCCAAGCCGCATAATTGTCGGCACGGATATGGAGGATGAGCGTCTGGTCGAAGCTGCGCACACCTTTGCCGAGCTTTTGCGTGATGGCGCGATAAAAGAAGACATTGACACTTTATATATGGGCTTCACCGAGGCGGAGGCGGTCAAGCTGTTTGCAAACACATATCTGGCGCTCAGGGTCTCGTATTTTAACGAGCTTGACACCTACGCCGAAATGAAGGGTCTCGATACCCGGCAGATCATTGAGGGTATCTGCCTTGACCCCCGCATCGGCGACCACTATAACAACCCCAGCTTCGGTTACGGCGGATATTGCCTGCCGAAGGACACAAAGCAGCTCCTGGCTAATTATTCCGATGTCCCTGAAAATCTTATACAGGCTATCGTTGAAAGCAACAGAACGAGAAAAGATTTCATTGCAGACCGTGTGCTGAAGCTGGCCGGGTACTATGACTACTATAACAGAGGCGACTTTAAGGCTGACGAGGAAAAGAGCTGCGTTGTGGGCGTTTACCGCCTGACCATGAAAAGCAATTCAGATAATTTCCGTCAGAGCTCCATTCAGGGCGTTATGAAGAGAATAAAGGCCAAGGGAGCCACGGTGATCATCTATGAGCCCACATTAGAGAATGGCAGCACATTTTTCGGCTCGGAGGTGGTCAACGATCTGGCGGAGTTCAAGAGACGGTCTCAGGCCATTATCGCCAACCGGTATGACAGCCGTCTGGACGACGTGAAAGAGAAGGTTTACACAAGAGATATTTTCATGAGGGATTGAGCTATAAAGGATAGATGAGAGTGGGAAGCAATATGGAGAGAAAACATTATGATGCTTTAGACGGACTCAGAACAATTGCCTGTATTGGCATTGTGATGATGCATATGAGGGCAAATAACACATATGCGCTTTCCGGTTTTGTATATGATAGGCTCGTCGCTTCGTTTACAAATTTTGTATTCCTGTTCATGCTGATCTCGGCCTTTGGCATGTGCTGCGGATATCTGGATAAAATGCTCAGTAACAAGGTCTCGCTGGATGCCTTTTATATAAAAAGATACAGCAAGATCCTCCCGTTTTTTGCCGTGCTTGTTTTGATGGATGTGGTTGTCTCGCCAAGCAAGGCCGCTGTCATTGAAGGCTTTGCAGACCTGACACTGCTCTTTGGGTTTATTCCGAAAAGCATTTCGGTTATCGGCGTCGGCTGGTTTCTTGGGGTAATATTTGCGTTTTATCTTATCTTTCCGTTCTACTGCGTACTTTTAAAAAACAGGAGAACGGCATGGGGAGCGTTTGCCGTTTCTTTGGCGCTGAACTATGTCTGCATCTCATATTTTGAACTTGGCAGATCAAACATTCTTTACTGCCTGTGTTATCTCTTAGCCGGCGGCCTGATCTATCTGTACCGTGACGAGCTTGAACAGTTCAGCATTAAATATTGGTATCTGTGCTTAGGCGCTGTGCTTGGCTCGGTGGTAATTTATTATGCCGTTGGCGAAAATACGGTCACAATGCTGCTGGTGTCAGCGGCACTGCTGATATATGCCCTTGCAAACCGTAAAGGGCTTCTTCGTAACAGATTTACCAAGTTTTTCAGCTCTGTCAGCATGGAGGTTTACCTCTCGCACATGTTTATATTCCGCGTGATCGAAAAGGTCGGGATAAACAGAGCGATCGGAAACGGCCGGCTCCAGTATGCGGTGACTGTTGTTATTGTGTTGACTGGCTCGGTAATATTCTCTGTCATTATGAAAAGAGTGCTTGAGTTGATCGGCAGAATCATAAGGCAGAAGGTCATAGAGAAGTAACAGGAGAAGAAAAAATGAGGGTTTTATTCATCAATAAATTCCTATATCCCAATGGCGGATCAGAGACATATATATTTAAATTGGGCGACCATCTGAAAAGCCTGGGGCATGAGGTGCAGTATTTCGGAATGGAGCATGAAGGCCGCTGTGTGGGAAATGCTGTAGACGCTTATACGAGCGATATGGATTTCCACGGCGGTTCAAAGCTCTCTAAGCTGCTTTATCCCGTCAAAACGATATACTCCTCAGAGGCCCGCAAAAAGCTGCGCCTTGTTCTTGATGATTTTAAGCCTCAGGTCATTCACATAAACAATTTTAATTATCAGCTGACGCCTTCAATTATTTTGGAGCTTAATAAATGGAGGAATGAGGGCAATAAATGCCGCATTGTGTTCACGGCCCACGACTATCAGCTCGTTTGCCCGAACCACATGCTTAATAACCCTGGCACAGGCGAGAACTGTGAGAAATGTCTCGGCGGTCACTTTTTTAACTGCACAAGGGGCAGGTGCATCCACGGCTCCGCGGCCAAGAGCGCCGTCGGCACTATGGAGGCAACGTTCTGGAGAATTAACGGCGTTTATAAGCACATCGACGCGATGATCTGCTGCTCAGAGTTTTTGAAGACCAAGCTGGACACTGATCCGCTGTTTGCAAAGAAGACTGTGGCTATGCACAACTTTGTTGACAGAGTGGAGTTTAAGGCTACAGAAAAGAAGGATTACGTTCTTTACTTCGGCCGCTTCTCCACAGAAAAGGGCATCGGCACTCTGATCCGGGTCTGTAAGGAGCTGGCGGAGGTGCAGTTTATTTTCGCCGGCACAGGCCCGCTGGAAAATGAGATCAACAATATTCCCAATATAAAAAATGTCGGTTTCTTATCGGGAGACGCGCTGGAAAAGCTGATACGCGAGGCGAGATTCAGCGTCTATCCGTCAGAGTGGTATGAAAACTGTCCGTTTTCCGTGATGGAAAGCCAGATGTACGGCACTCCGGTTTTGGGGGCGGACATCGGCGGTATTCCGGAGCTGATCGAGGTAGGAAAGACAGGCGAGCTGTTTGAAAGCGGAAACGCCGATGAACTGAAAGCCAAGCTCCGGAAGCTGTGGCTTGATCGGGAGCTGACCGACTCCTACGCGAAAAACTGCAAGGATATCAGCTTTGACGATATTGAAGAATACACAGAAAAGCTGATGAAGATATATAGGGGACAGTGAACAAAATGAAGATTTTGATCGTCAGGAACTACCCGTCTTATATGGCTGTTAAAAATAACACCTACAACATTCAGGAGGTCGGCCTTGCAAAGGCCCTGGTCCGCAGGGGAAACATATGTGATATTTTGTTTTGGACCGACAAGGAAGAGGAAACCGTCACATTGCCGGTGGATGGGTCGGGAGAGATCAAGGTGTTCTACCGCCGCGGCAAGACCATGCTCAAAAACACGGTCTACACCGGGTGCGGCGAGTTGTTTGAGCAGTATGATATTTTGCAGCCCTGTGAATATAACCAGCTGCAGGCGTGGCTTCTGGCAAAGAGGTTCCCCGAAAAAACGGTGATCTATCACGGGCCGTATTATGCAAGCTTCAACAAGCGATACAATCTCATGTGCAAGGCCTTTGACGCGCTGTTTTTAAAAAGCTACATCAGGCGGGGAACAAGGTTCCTTGTAAAGAGCGATATGGCAAAGGACTTCCTCGTCGGCAAAGGCATAAGCGGTAAAAATGTAAAGACCGTGGGCGTTGGCATAGACGCTCAGATGCTCTCGTCGGCAGACGGCGCCTGCGATGAAAAATTATACCTTCAGATGAAGGCTGATAAGGACGCGCTGAAGCTCCTTTATATAGGCAGGTTTGAGGAGCGCAGAAATATTCCGTTTATTATGGATATATTTGCGGCCGTCCTTCAGAAAAACAGCGATGCAAGGCTGTATATGATAGGCACCGGCGACGCCGGGTATGTGAAAAACGCTTTTGAATATGCACAGCAGCTTGGCGTTATGGATAAGATCGTCTGGCAGGAGCGTATGGAGCAGAAGTATCTGTCTGAGGTGTATAAATCAGCTGACTTCTTTCTGCTGCCGACCGAGTATGAGATATTCGGAATGGTTTTGCTTGAGGCCATGTTCTATAAGACTGTCGTTCTGACCACATTGAACGGCGGCTCCGCCACCTTGATCGACGACGGAGAAAGCGGCTTTATCATTGACGAAAAAAACGCCGAAAAATGGGCGTCACGTATAGCCGATGTTTGCGAGGATAAAGAGCTGATGCAAGCGATCACGGAAAAGGCCTCGGCGAGGATAAAAAACGAATTTACCTGGGACGCTCTTGCGGAGGGCTTTATAGAGCAGTATGAGCTGAAGAAAAAAGGGAGATAAGAGAATGTCTAACAACAGTGAGAAAAAATTGAACGGAACAGTCATTGTCACCTATAGGTGCAATGCCCGCTGCTCTATGTGCAACAGATATAAGGCTCCTTCCAAGCCGGAGGAGGAGATCAGCATTGAAACAATCAAAAAGCTGCCGAAGATGTATTTCACAAATATCACCGGCGGCGAGCCGTTTATCCGCACGGACCTCAGGGAGATAGTGCGGGAGCTCTACAAAAAAAGCGACCGTATAGTTATATCCACCAACGGCTTTTTTACTGACCGCATAGTGGAGCTGTGTAAGGAGTTCCCCGATATAGGCATAAGAATTTCAATTGAGGGTCTCGAGCAGACGAACAACGAGATCCGCGGCCTTGACGACGGCTTTAACCGAGGATATACAACACTCAAAAAGCTTGTTGAAATGGGCATGAAGGACGTGGGCTTCGGCATGACCGTGCAGGATAAGAACGCTCCCGACCTTGTGCCGCTGTACAAAATTTCCGATGAGATGGGTATGGAGTTTGCCACGGCGAGCCTGCACAACAGCTTCTATTTTGTTGAGGCTAAGAACATTATCCATGACAGGCCTATGGTGGCGCAGCATTTTGAAGACTTAGTGAACGAGCTTTTAAAATCGAGCAGCCCCAAAAAGTGGTTCAGGGCCTATTTCAACCACGGTCTTATAAACTATATCTACGGGCAAAAGCGGCTGCTCCCGTGCGACATGAGCTTCGACACCTTCTTTATCGACCCCTACGGCGACGTAATGCCCTGCAACGGCACGAAGGATAAAGAGGTCATGGGCAATCTCAACACTCAGAGCTGGGACGAGCTGTGGAACAGCCCTGAGGCTGAGGCGGTGCGTAAAAAGGTTCGCTGCTGCGACCGGGACTGCTGGATGATAGGCTCGGTTTCTCCGGCCATGCACAAGTATATCTGGGTGCCGGTATGGTGGGTCATCAAGCATAAGTTCCTGTTCTTCTGGAAGAAAAAGAAATACAGCATGTATGAAAATAAGATCGTCCGCGACCTGCGCGACGGCAGGGTCACAAAGGAAGAACTGGACAGGTGCAGCACCTGTGACCTGCACTCTCGGGTAAACGACGGCCTCAGCGCGGCAAGCCGGGAGCAGCTCAAGGACAGAACCGGCGAAGAGATAGTTGACGCTGATATAAAGCGCCAGATGGAAGAATAAAGGGCTGAGGTCACTGCCCGAATTCAGAATATAAGGGGCCATATATTGATATGACAAAGAAAATAACATGGTCAATAGGGATCGATTACTGCTTTTATATATTTTGGATACCCTTGATGGTCGGTAAGGGCTTGGGTTTTACCGGCCGTGACAGCATTTTTCAAATTATAACCTTTGCCGCGCTTCCGTTTGCAGCTCTTAAGCTGGCCTTGTCAAAATGGACCCGAAAAGAGCTGCTGGTGTGTATTATTTTGAACCTTATCGGTGTTGCTGTCTGGATCTTTTCAGGCGACACGAGTATATTGCTCACAACAATTACCGTAACCGCCTGTAAGGATATGGATATATACAATATTTTTAAACTGAGCTTTTGGATAAGGGGAATTATATTTGTAGTAATGACCTCGCTGGCAATAGCGAGGAAGATCGATATACAGTACCGTGTAAGATATTTTAACGGCGAAATAGACGTGCGCTACGCTCTGGGATACGATCAGCCCAATGCCGCGCACTATACATTGTTTGTCGTGGTCGTGCTCGCGCTGATAGCTTATCATAATAGGATGAAGCTCTATCATTATGCGGCGCTTCTCGCATATAATCTTTTCATTTTTAAATACACCGATTCGAGAACAGGCGTGAGTTTAACAGCGCTGGTTCTGATACTTGTCTATATTTTGGACAGGTGGCATGTATTGACATTAAGAAGGCTTATTGAACGTTTGGGTAAATATTCGTATATACTGGCAACCGTGGGCAGCTTTGCCATTTGTTTTCTTTTGGCCACGGTGCCGCTATTGCAGTCGTTTGAAACTCTGTCGTCAAGATTTGCGACGGGAACAGATGTTATAAGGAACAACTCGCTGTCTCTGTTCGGCAAGCCGGGCATCGTAACGGATTTCGGATATATCGCTATACTGTACGGTAACGGGATAATCGTATTTGCTCTTTTTATAACCGGTATGACGCTTTTGTTTAAAATGTGTCAGAAATATAACATGTACGTAGAGAGCGCGGTTATGACAGTTTACGCGATATATACGCTGTCTGAGGCATATACGGGCTCTGTTCTGATGAATCTGTGCCTGATGTTTTTGGCGTGTATCATATATCCAAAGAGCAGAAAGAAGCTTTTAAGCACTCATATTAAAGATCAAAAGAGATTCAGAAAAAAACCAAATAAAAAACGATACATGAGGAAAATAAAAATTCGATGAGATGAGGATATTATTGTGACGAAAGATAATTTATATATTCCTAAATATTTACATTTTTGTTGGTTTGGAAAGAAGCCTATACCCAAACAATATATAAATTATATGGAAACCTGGAAAAAATTTTTGCCGGATCATGAAATAATATGCTGGAATGAAGAAAATTTTCCCATAGAAAGCTATGCTTATGCCAAAGAAGCCTTTAACGCGGATAAAATGGCTTTTGTAAGTGATGTTGCCCGGGTCTATGCGTTAAAAACCATGGGCGGAATATATTTGGATACTGATGTTGAAGTGATCAGAGCCTTTGATGGGATCCTTAACGGGCAAAAGGGTGTGCTGGGTCACGAGTCAGCCAAGGCTATCGGCACCGGATTCATGGCCTTTGCTCCGGAGCATCCTTTAATAAACGAGA
Organism: Oscillospiraceae bacterium; assembly: GCA_022508735.1. GTDB lineage: Bacteria > Bacillota > Clostridia > UMGS1883 > UMGS1883 > JAFLUQ01. Next base: position 9,208 of record JAFLUQ010000022.1, read on the forward strand.
TGAACGATTACTATTTATCTAATCACTTTGAGGTGGGCGACGGTAATTTTCCGACCAAATCAAACACTATGATTCTGGCGGAGATCATCGAGAGAAAATATGGGGTAAAGCCCCGCGACACCGTGCAGGAAATCGGCGATTCTGTTATCATATACCCGAGAGAGTATTTTACAGCCTTTGACTCTGTGGTAGGAAAAGGCGTGCCGACAATAAATACACGCTGCATTCATCATATGTCGGCATCCTGGTTCACGCCAACTAAGATGATAAAAAGAAAAATCAAAATGATTTTAAACAGACTGCTGCAGCCGTTCAATATAAGAATCAAATAAAGGCGAGCATATTGCAATATGGCGGTGAGGAAGAATTATGGTAAGTTTATACAGCTGGGCCGGCTTTTTGGCATTTATTATACCGGCGTTAAAAATGTATGCGGTTCAACAATACGCGATGCTGGATAATGTTTTTGACTTATGGGGCTTTGCCGCGTGCGGCGTTTTGATTATTCTTTACATGAATAATTCAAAAAATATAGCGGTGCCAAAGGGATTAAAATATATTTTTGCCTTTATATGTGTTATGATGTTGGCCACGGTCATGAATTTCAGCGATCAGCTTACCGCGCTGTTAAGCGAGACATCAAGGCTATTGATAACGCCGCTGTATCTGATGCTGGCCTTCTCTTCGGGCGAGGAAGTCTTTTTAAGCGCCCTAAAAAAATTGCGGGTGACATACATCACTGTGCTGCTCGCTGACGTGACGGTTCTGGCTTTGGAGCTGTTGGGTGTAAAAATTTACAAAAGCGTGATCTACACCATTCTGGGCATGGATAACTATGCGGCCTTTATGATCATACCGATGCTGACTGTCATATTCTATGCTTCGTGCAGGAACAATGGCAGGATCGACTTTTTGGATATTGCAATATATGCGCTGTGTCTGGCAGCCAAAGTGATAACCTTCTCATTTGCGGCTATGCTGGGTCTTGTGGCTATGGGGCTGGTCATATTATTCGCCTATAATATAAAAAGCTCCATAAAAATACTATTGCCGCAATTGATGATCGGGTTATCGGTTCTGCTGATAATAGGCGTTGTTGCCATGCAGGCGAGCACAAGGCTGGATATTATGCTCGAAGGCACCGACAAGACTATAACTTCAAGAAGTATGATATGGGAGCACACCGTGGAGCACATACCGGATAAACTATTCTTAGGTCACGGTAAGACCTCAGGCAGCCAATTTAAATCGTCGGCCGGGTTATCATTACAGTGGCACGATCAGGCGACACATCCGCATAATTTTATTTTAGCGGTTCTATATTCAACGGGCCTTGTCGGAGCCTTGATCTATGCGGGCATCCTGAGCCAATTATTAAAAAAAATACGAATGAAGATAAATGACAGAATAACATCGGTAGTGCTTGGAGGAATAATAGGATATTTTATTCTGATGATAGCGGACGACTATGTAACGATCCCGATGTTGTATACCTTGCTGACTGTTGTCTACCTCGACAATAATGATATGCTGGGCAAGGTGAAAATGCGAAAAAATCAGGTGAACAGCAGATGAACGGAGTGAGTGAGTGTGAGTGATAACACAGCTGACATAAAGGTCAGTGTATATTGTCTGGCTTATAACCACGGGAAGTATATCCGTGACGCGCTCAACGGTTTTGTCAGTCAAAAAACTGATTTCAGATATGAGGTTTTTGTTCATGACGACGCGTCTACAGATAACACGGCTGAAATAATCAGGGAATATGCCGAAAAGTATCCGGATATAATAAAGCCCGTTTTCCAGAAGGAAAACCAGTATTCAAAGGGCATAAAAATACCGAAAAAATATATATTTCCGCTGATGAGCGGAAAATATATTGCGGTTTGTGAGGGCGACGATTATTGGTGTGATGAAAACAAGCTGCAGCTGCAGTATGAATATATGGAGGCGCACCCGGAGTGCAGCCTGTGTGTGCATAATACGAAAAAGGTCAGCACACATGGAGATGAGCTGCATAGACTGAGTAATCACAGCGGTCATGATGCTGATTATACCGCTGAGGATATAATAAAGGCCGATGGCGGCGGTTTGTTTCATACCAGCTCGTATATGTACCGACGGGAGGATAGGCTCAATCAGCCCGAACAATTTACCATGAAGACGGCGGGAGACTACCCCACGGCTATATACTTGTCAACAATAGGTAATGTCCATTATATTGACAAAGTTATGTCAGTATACAGAATTGGAGACGCAGGCTCATGGACGGTGCGTCTCAGAAAAAACAAAAGAAAGCTGCTTGAACATTATTATGACATTTATGAGGCAATGAATAAAATGAACGCATATACCGGCGGAAAGTATGAGGCAGCGTTCAAATATATAACTGAAAAATATGAGTGCGACGAATTGTATGTGCGGGGAGAGCTGACAGCTGTTTTAAAGAACAGAACGTACAGAAAATGGTTTAGTAAAAAAACATTTATGACCAAATTAAAATTGGTGATAAAATGGTTTTTAATAAAATGCAGATTATATGATACAGAGGATCTAACATGGACACCCCCAAAAAAGTAATATTCAATTTAATATGGCGTTACGCTGAGCGCTGCGGTGCGCAGCTTATTCAGTTCGTTGTATCGATTGTCCTCGCGAGGCTCCTTACGCCTTCGGACTACGGTCTGGTCGGGCTTATAACAGTGTTTATAGCAATAGCAAACGTATTTGCCCAAAGTGGACTGGGGCAGGCGCTGGTTCAGCGAAAGAACGCCGACGATACGGACTTTTCTACTGTATTTTACTACAGCATAGGATTTTCAATAATTTTATATGTGATCCTGTTTTTCAGCGCCCCGTTTATTGCCGGCTTTTATAATGAGCCGCTGCTGACGGCCGTAATACGGGTGCTGGGCCTTGTTGTTGTTATAGGCGCGGTCAACAGCGTTCAGCAGGCATACGTGCAGAAGACCATGCAGTTCAAGCGCTTCTTCTGGGCGACCTTGGGCGGCACGCTTGTCTCCGCGGTAGTGGGCATTGCCATGGCCTATAAAGGCCTTGGAGTGTGGGCCCTTGTGGCGCAGCAGCTCACTAACCAGTGTATAGATACGATCGTGCTGTGGCTGACCGTAAAATGGAGACCCATATGGGCGTTTTCTATCACGCGCATGAAGCAGCTCTTTTCCTACGGGTGGAAGCTGCTCTGCTCTTCGCTTCTTGATACGGCATATAATAATATTTATTCCCTTGTTATAGGAAAGTTTTATTCGTCCTCAGACTTGGGGTATTATAATCGCGGCAAGCAGTTTCCGATGCTCATCATACAGAACATAAACAGCGCGATCGACAGTGTGCTTTTCCCGGTGCTGTCAGAAGCGCAGAACGAGAAAGAACGGCTTAAGGCAATGACAAGGCGGGCCATAGTGACGAGCACCTTTCTGATTTTCCCGGCAATGGCCGGGCTTGCGGCAGTAGCCAAGCCGCTGACGGTGATTTTGCTCACTGAAAAATGGCTGCCGGCGGTGCCGTTTATCCAGTTCTGCTGCTTTACCTATGCCTTCTGGCCGGTGCATACGGCCAATCTGCAGGCCATAAAGGCCATCGGGCGGAGCGACATATTCCTGAAGCTGGAAATTATTAAAAAGGTTATAGGAATAACAACATTGATCGTCACGCTTCCATTTGGACTTTATGCGATGATGATCGGGCGGTGTGTCAGCACGATCTCGAGCTCCTTGATCAATGCGTTCCCGAACAGAAGGCTGATAGGCTATTCCTACGGTGAGCAGATCAGGGATATGCTGCCGTCGCTTTTGCTTTCGGCCGCAATGTGCGCCATAGTGCTGGCCGTTGGGCTCTTGAATTTAAACGTCTGGCTCACGATGCTGATTCAGATCATTGTGGGCGGCGGCGTATATTGTGCAGGGGCAAAGCTGTTCAAATTTGAATGTATGGAATATATCATAGGAACAGCTAGGGGCTTTGTTAAGAAAAAATAAGCAATAAAAAATGGGATCAGGTGAAATTCATGTCGATCAATGTGACGCGCTCGTCAATGCCGGACTTTGACGAATATATAGAAGAAATAAAGGACCTGTGGGACAGCCGGTGGCTCACGAACATGGGGGCTAAGCACAATAAGTTGCAAGAAGAGCTGTGCGGCTATCTTTCGGTGGATAACGTATCGCTGTTCACCAACGGCCATCTGGCCTTAGAGGCGGCGCTCGCCGCCATGAAGCTGACCGGCGAGGTCATAACCACGCCGTTTACGTTTTCTTCAACCACTCAGGCTATAGTGCGCTGCGGCCTCACTCCTGTGTTCTGCGACGTAAGGCCGGAGGATTACACCATAGACCCGGCAAAGCTCGAAGCTCTCATAACTGATAAGACCTCGGCTATTGTGCCGGTTCACGTCTATGGCAGCATATGCGACGTTTATGCCATAGAGAGAATTGCAAAGAAGCACGGCCTTAAGGTCATATACGACGCGGCCCACGCCTTTGGCGTTCGCATGGAGGAGCGGGGCATAGGCAGCTTCGGCGACGCAGCCATGTTCAGCTTCCATGCCACGAAGGTGTTCAACACCGTTGAGGGCGGCTGCGTTACCTATGCCGACAGCTCTCTGACGGAGAGGCTCATGATGCAGAAGAACTTCGGCATGAGGCCCGGCGGCGAGAGCTATCCCGAGGTTGCCGGCAATTCAAAGCTGGACGAGTTCAGGGCCGCAATGGGTCTGTGCAATCTCCGCCATGTAGACGGTGAGATAGAAAAGAGAAAAGCGGCCGTAGTTCGCTACACAGAGCGCCTTGGGGGAGTTCCCGGCCTTAAGATATGGCGGGAGCAGCCCGGCGTGAAGCATAACTACGCCTATTTCCCGGTGGTGTTCGACAAGGAGACCTTTGGCCTCGACCGTGATGAGGCGGCGGCGAGGCTCCTTGAACACGGCATTTCCGCCAGAAAATATTTCTACCCTCTGACAAGCGCGTTGAAGTGCTATGAGGGTAGGTTTGAACTACAGGAAACTCCAGTCGCGGAATATGCGGCGAAAAACGTTCTGACGCTGCCGCTGTTCGCCGACCTGACTATGGAGGACGTGGACAGAATTTGTGATATTATTCTCAGCAAGGGGGAACAGGCATGAAGGGTATCATCTTAGCCGGAGGCTCCGGCACACGGCTTTACCCGATGACAAAGGTGGTTTCTAAGCAGCTTCTGCCGATATACGACAAGCCCATGATATATTACCCGCTGTCTACCCTGCTGCTGGCCGGGATAAGAGATATTCTCGTTATTTCCACTCCCGCCGACATCGGGCTTTATGAGGCGCTCTTAGGTGACGGAAGCAGAATAGGGGTAAGCATTAAATACAAGGTCCAGCCGGAGCCTAAGGGGCTGGCTCAGGCCTTTATACTCGGTGAGGAATTTATCGGCGATGACAGCGTTTGCCTGATACTGGGCGACAACATATTCTACGGCAAGGACTTTACCCGCACGTTGAGATCGGCTATCGACGGCCTCGACGGAGCGACCATATTCGGCTACCCCGTAAAGAATCCGACCGAATTCGGCGTTGTGGAGTTTGACGAAAATCACAACGTTATTTCCATTGAGGAAAAGCCGGAAAACCCAAAGTCGGACTATGCCGTTCCGGGGCTTTATTTCTATGACAATTCCGTGGTGGAGATCGCGAAGAACGTTAAGCCCTCAGCCAGAGGGGAATATGAGATAACCTCGGTCAACAACGAGTATCTGAGAAGAAAAAAGCTAAAGGTGCAGCTCATGCAGCGCGGCATGGCCTGGCTCGATACGGGCACGCCCGGCGGCATGATAAAGGCCGGAGAGTTCGTGCAGACGGTTCAGGATATGCAGGGCTTCTACATATCCTGCATAGAGGAAATCGCGTGGCGGCGCGGCTTTATTGACGACGCACAGCTGCGTAAATTAGGTGAAGAGCTGCAGAAGGTAGACTACGGAAAATACTTGTTATCGCTGCTTGAAGATTAAGACCTGAAATATCAGTTAAGAGGAGGATGCCGAATGGCTTTGAATATCATCGTTACCGGCGGAGCCGGTTTTATAGGCAGCAACTTTGTGTTTCATATGCTGGATAAATACCCGGACTATAGAATTATCTGTCTGGACAAGCTGACCTACGCGGGTAATCTTTCTACCCTTGAGCCTGTTATGGACAATAAGAATTTCCGCTTTGTGAAGGCCGACATCTGCGACCGCGAGGCAGTTTATGCACTGTTCGAGGAGGAAAAGCCGGACATAGTTGTCAACTTTGCGGCAGAAAGCCATGTTGACCGCTCCATAGAGGACCCGGGGATATTCCTCGAGACCAACATCATGGGCACGGCGGTGCTCATGGACGCCTGCCGCAAATACGGAATAGTGCGCTATCATCAGGTATCGACCGACGAGGTCTACGGCGACCTGCCCTTAGACAGGCCCGACCTGTTCTTTACAGAGGAAACTCCCATACACACCAGCTCGCCCTACAGCAGCTCTAAGGCCGCGGCTGATTTGCTTGTTATGGCCTATCACAGGACCTACGGGCTGCCGGTTACAATATCACGCTGCTCCAACAACTACGGGCCCTATCATTTCCCCGAGAAGCTGATCCCGCTTATGATAGCAAACGCCCTAAGCGACAAGCCGCTGCCGGTATACGGCGAGGGGCTGAACGTGCGCGACTGGCTCTATGTGGAGGATCACTGCAAGGCTATTGATCTGATAATCCATAGCGGCAGAGTGGGCGAGATATATAACATCGGCGGCCACAATGAGATGAAGAACATCGACATTGTTAAGATCATCTGCCGGGAGCTGGGTAAGCCCGAAAGCCTCATAACCTTTGTGACCGACCGCAAGGGCCACGACATGCGCTATGCCATCGACCCGACGAAGATACACTCTGAGCTGGGCTGGCTGCCGGAGACAAAATTTGAGGATGGCATTAAGAAAACCATAAAGTGGTATCTCGACAACCGCGATTGGTGGGAGAACATCATCAGCGGCGAGTATCAGAGCTACTATGAGAAAATGTACGGGAACAGATGAGCTATGGATCTGAATAAAACTGGTAAAACAATTGCGAAGCTCAGAAAACAGGCCGGTCTCACTCAGGCCGCTCTGGCTGAAAAGCTTGGGATCAGCGACAAAGCTGTTTCCAAGTGGGAGCGGGGGATAGCCTGCCCCGATGTAGCCAGCTGGAACACACTGTCGATACTGCTGGATACGGACATTGAAAGTCTTATATACGGGCATGAGGGGCGGAATGAGTGGAAGGGTGTTCTTTTGCCGGATAACTCAGTTCCGGCAAGCACCACTGTTTACAATAAGCCGCTCATCCATTATCTGCTGTCGCAGTTCCTTCTGGCGGGGATAAACGACATAACTGTTATCGGTGACTGCGAGCCTATCTCGCTGCCGGGGGTCAATATTACCATAGCTGACAGGGCGGATCGACTAAACCGGCGGTTTACATCCCACACATTTTATATCTATGGCAACAGCTTTATATACGGCCCTAATCTGACCCGTCACTTTAAAAGGGCGATGTCACGCACAGACGGCATTACCGTTATTTCCTCGATGAAAGGAAAGGGGCGGTATCCGATCGCCGTCGACACGGACAGAAGAGCCGTTCTAAGCAGGGACGGCGCGGCAAACCAGTATTATGCGGAGCCCTTTGTTTTTGTGCCGGCAGGCTGCGAAAACAGCCGCGGCAGCTTTGAGGGTATACTCAGCGGCGACTTTAACGCCGAAACTATGGCCCGGGGCATGGCGGCCTTTAACATCGGCTCTTACGAAGAGGCCTTACGGCTTTCGGAGTACGTGAGGCTGATGGAAAGCATGACCGGGGAAAGGATAGGCTGCATAGAGGAAATTATTGTGCGGCGGGGCATGGCGGAGTATGAGGACGTAAGAAAAACGTGCGACAAGGGCACGAAAGAATATCTGGAAGGACTGTTTCTGTGAGGAAGCAGTCCTTTTTTGTAAACCAACGGTGGGTGGCAGAGAATAAATAAAATGGTGTATAATTTTTATTAAATTAAAACCCAATGCCGATTTCTCGGCAGACAGATATATGAAAGGAAGATGAATAATGCGTGACGGAAAAAAAGTGCTTCTGGTACTTGGCGGTATTGCGGCGCTGCAAGATATTATTCTGAATGCGCAGAAGAAGGGGTATTACGTAATAGTGACAGACTATTTGGAAAATTCTCCTGCCAAGAAAATTGCAGATGAATCCTGGATGCTGAGTATTGACGATGTAGATGGAATTGTTGAGAAAGCAAAGGCAGAAGGTGTGGACGGAGTGATGAACTACTGCGTCGATCCGGGACAGAAGCCTTATCAGAAAATATGTGAGAAGCTGGGTGTCCCCTGCGTTGCCGGCTTTGAACAGTTTGATATCATGACCAATAAGGATCGGTTCAAGGAATGCTGTAAAGCCTATGGCGTCGATACGATCCCTGAATATAAGCTGGACGCCTCTCTTCGTGCAGAGGATCTTGCCGCGATAGAATATCCCATTGTAATAAAGCCTGTTGACGGAAGAGCATCTAAGGGCCTGACGATATGCAGAAGGGCAGAGGAAGTCCCGCAGGCGGTATCGTATGCGATGGATCATTCCAAGCTGAAGCGTCTTATGGTGGAAAAGTACCTTGAAAACTGTGATGAAGTTCAGGTAAAGTATGTTGCCTGCGATGGAGAGTTTTTTATTACTTCTGTTTGCGACTGGCACAGCTGCTATATGGAGGATGGTACGCGTGTTTATGTTGATTTGCTGAAATATCCTTCCAAGCTGATGGATGAATATGTTCAGACGACAAACGATAAGGTCGTTTCAATGCTGAAGGGAATAGGTATCCGCAACGGTGCAGTGGCACTTACGGCACTTCATCAGAACGGAAAATTCTATTTCTTTGATCCGGCGCTGCGTATGGGCGGCGCTCAGGACTGGCGCATCGTACGTGCGGTTACCGGTATTGATATTTCGGATATGCTGACCGAGTTTGCAATGACAGGCAGAATGGGTGAGCTGGAAGAAATTCGTAAAATTGACAAGGCATTCGCAGCAAAGCAGTCCTGCCTGCTTTATTTTGATATCAGAACCGGTACGATCGGCACAATTGAAGGTATCGAGGAGGCTGCAAAGCTTCCCGCTGTTACCGGATATTTAAAGTGCCATGAAGTGGGCGATGTTATCGAGGGTTATGGTACAACAGATAATATAGCAATGCGTTTTATGCTGCGCTGCGATTCCATTGAAGAATTGCGGCAAACAATTCGCAAAGTGCAGGGAATGATTCGTGTTTTGGATGTGAATGGGGAAAATATGATCGTCTCTCCTATTGACCCGGACATGATCTGAAAACAGAAAAATTATATAAAGCTTGATTCGTAAAGGTGATTAGATTGGGAATTGATGTTATATCTTTGATTATATTTGGATTCTGCGTGGCCTTGTTCATATGGGACAAGCTGCCAATGGCGACCACGGCGATACTTGGCTGTGCGTTGATGGTGATATTCGGGGTATGTGATTTTAAAGTCGCATTCGGGCAGTTTTCATCTTCGACCGTAATTTTGACGATCGGCGTCATGGTTATAGGCGCTGCAATTTCAGAAACAGGGCTCGCGGTTGTGATCGGCAACTGGATCGTGAAGGTTTCAAACGGCAGCGAGAGAAAACTGATCACAGGGACATACCTTGTGTCTGCGGCAATGTCGGCCTTTTTGACCAACTCGGCCGTTTTGGCTATTTTCATTCCCATTTTGATGGGATTGTCGCTTGCAGACAAAAATCTTAAGTCAAAAAATATGATCATGCCAATAGCTATTGCGTGTGTTTTGGGCGGCGCGTCGACGCTGGTGGGCTCCACACAGCAGTTGACGGCGCAGGGACTTCTTGAGGATGCCGGATTAAGATTGTTCAAAACCTTTGATTTCACGCCGGTTGGAGCAATTGTTGTTGTTTTTGGACTGGTCTACTGTCTGACTCTCGGCAGATGGCTTGGGAATAAAATTTGGGGTAACAGAGAAGACAATGGCGACTATGTTTTGCCGGAAATAAAAACAGATTATGATAAGAAAAAGATCATCATCATGGCTTTGATTTTCCTGGCAACTGTTGTTTTCTATATTACTGAGTGGATCCCGTTGGCAATTACCAGCACGAGCGCCGCAGTCATCTGTATTATCACAGGCTGTATCACTCAGAAAAAAGCGATCACCTCAGTCAACTGGAATATTGTGGGCCGTCTTGCGGGATGTTTAGGCATTGCCAAGGCATTAGAGGCCGCCGGCGGAACCGTGATAATCGCAAACGTGTTCCGCGCTGTTGTCGGGACCTCGCTCTCTCCATATTTGTTGTTCTGCTTGTTGGTATTGATGGTTTTTGTAATGAGCGAGCTGACCGTGAACTCAACAGCCCTGCTTGTGGTTTTGCCGATCATAATTTCGATTGCTCCGGAGATGGGACTTAACACGTTTACCTATGCGCTGGGTATTACCTTAGCATCAGGATGTACCCTGGCAACGCCTCTGGCAAGCTCAACACTGGGTATGTCAATGGTGGTCGGATACAGATTTAATGACTACTTTAAGCACAATATAATTTTGGATATATGCAGCTATGTTATCATTATTTCTTTAGTACCGATGATTTACGGTTTGACAGTATAGTCTGAGGTGATTTTATGGAGAATGTTACAACTCGGATCGCAGATTTAGTATACAATTTGTCCTATGACATGGTTACAGAAGACACATTGGATGTTGTAAAAAAATTCATTGTTGATTACTATGCGGCAATAGCTGCCGGATATAAAATAAATGATGAGTTCAACAGAGTTATTTTTGATATATTGGCAGACAGCGGAAGAAAATCTGAGTCAAAAATTGCTTTTTATGACAGCAGGGTGTCTCCGGAAACGGCGGCTTACATGAATGCGATTTACTCCCATGGCGCGGACATGGATGACGGAAACAAGAAAGCAATGGGGCACATTGCCGCACACGTCCTGTCGTCGGTATTTGCTGTTGCGGAGAGCAGAAAGTCGTCGTGGAAAGAGGTGATTGTTGCTGTATTGGCCGGATATGAGGTGTTCAACAGAGTGGCAGGCGCCGCGCAGCCAGGGATCGTAAGAAGAGGATTTCACTCCACCGGTGTGGCCGGTACGATCGCAAGTGCGGCGGCGTGCGCAAAGCTTATGGGGCTGGATCAGGACCAGATTTATAACGCGATTTCTCTGGCGGCACTTCAGGCAAGCGGGCTGCTATTGATCACTGAAAGCGGGCAGGCATGTAAACCGCTTAATCCTGCAAATGCTGCGAGAAACGGTATTATTTCAGCCCGGATCGCATCTAAGGGGATCGAGGGTCCTGTTGATCCGTTGGAGAGCGGAAAAGGATGGTTCCATGCATTCTCTGAAACATATAATGAAAATATATTAGTCGATGGTTTGGGAGAAAAGCTTACGATAAATGAGTCTTATGTAAAGCCATACTCATCGTGCAGACATACTCACTGCGGGATCGAATGTGCGATCAGTATACGCGAGCAAATTATTGCGAAATACGGTGAGTTCAGACAGGAGAATATCAACAAAGTTGTTTTGAACATTTACCAAAATGCGATCACAGTTGCAGGAAACGTTATAGTTCCGCGAAGTAACGATCAGACAAAATTCTCTTTACATTATTCGTTGGCTGTTGCATTATTAAAGGGTGAGTTCGGATTTAAATATTTAAAAACAGCCGCTGTAACTGATGAAATCGTGGATACTATCGGTAAGATCCGGATCAATGTGGACGAAGCTATGGAGAATACCAAAAAGGGAATCAGAGGGTGCCATGTTGATGTTATCATGAACGATGGAGCAGTGTTCTCGAAAACAGTTTACATGCCGAAGGGTGATGCCGAGAATTCTTTCACATGGGATGATGTTAAGGCTAAGTTAATTGACTGTGCAGACGGTGTTTTAACAAGGGGTCAATGCGATTGTCTTGTAGCGTCAATTGTGGAATTGGAATTGGACAGCAGATTTGAGTTCGGACTTTAATACTGCAAAAAAGCTCACAGGCGAAAACCTGTGAGCTTTTTTTGAAATCCAAACAGAGGATAGAGTTATTCTGCTATTCCGCCCTCGACCACGAGACTGTCCTCGTAATCAAGACCGTAGGTGTCAACAAGAGTGGCCTCATAGTCCGCATGGAAGAACTGCTCGTCGGCGAGGGAAACGATCTCCGCGTTCAGCCAGTCCAGAAGCGAGGCGTTGCCCTTGGTGACAGCGGGTGCGATAGTGTCATTGCTGCCCAGTGTGGGAATACCCACTGTGTAGCCGGGATTCTGAAGGGCATAGGCGATGACCTCGGTATTGTCGTTGGCCCAGGCTGTGGCATTGCCGTTCTCAAGGGCGTTCTTTGCGTTGGCATAGGTATCGTACTTCTGAAGTGGAATGTCGGGGTAATTTGCCGTGAGATAGGTCTCGGCGGTGGTGCCGGAGATAACGATGATCTGATCGTCACTATTCCAGTCCTCAAGCGAAGTGATAACGTTAGAGTCGGGCGATACCACGCCCAAAGCCACGTTCATGTAGGGGAGAGCGAAGTCGACTTCCTCGGCTCTTTCGGGAGTTACGGTGAAGTTGGCGAGAATGATATCAACCTTGCCTGTCTGAAGGTACTCGATGCGGTTTGCGGCTTCGGTGGAAACAAAGTTCACTTTAACGCCGAGATCCTCAGCTATGCGGTTTGCAAAGTAAACGTCATAGCCCTGATACTCGCCGTATTCGTCAACATAGC
>JAFLUQ010000220.1 GCA_022508735.1 Oscillospiraceae bacterium
AGCCGTTTTCGTCATAGTAGCTGCGGGCGATCTGGGTTATGCGGTGACGGGTCTCGAGGGTGCGCTGCATCTCTGGGCGGCGCAGATCAAGATAGCGGTACTTAAGGCGCAGCTCCTCGCCGGCCTTAACGTCGTCCTGCACTACGAAGGGCGGAGTGTCGCTCTTAGAGAGCACTCTCAGTTCCTCGGCCAGCACTTCAACCTGCCCGGTGGGGATCTTATCGTTCACGCTCTCGCGGCGGCGAACGGTGCCGCGTACGGCGATTACAAACTCGCTCTTAAGCTCGGCGGCCTTGGCGATAAGCTCGGCATTCTCCGGCTCGAAGACTATCTGGCTTATACCGCTGCGGTCGCGGATATCCACGAAGATCAAACCGCCCATGTCGCGGGCCTTGGCCACCCAGCCCATAAGCACGGCCTCACCGCCGATATGCTCCTCACGCAGCTGCCCGCACATAACCGTGCGCTTCATTCCCTTTATCGTATCCATAAAATGCTTCCTCCTGTTGTATATTAATAAGTTTCAGTTTATTTTTCACCGATTATTTTAACGGCCGTTTCCCAATTGTCAGCTTCAATTCGCTGTTCCTCACCCGACGCTGTGTTCTTCAGCCTAAAACCGTTTTCCTCCGGGAACATCAGCCACCGGGCACCCAGACTTACGGCCCGGCTGAGCTGCGCCGTCTCACTGAGGCCTATTACATCACCTTCGGCGTAAACCCTGCGTTTTCGCAGTTCAAGAAGGCAGAGTGCCGCCGCTGCTGCATCGGTAGACACAACATAGACCGCCGGCCTTTCAGGCTCCGCCAGATGAGGACTTTGCTCACTCATTGCTATAACTACCCGCTCCTCGCCTATGGCAAAGCCTACCGCTGGCAGCTCCTTATCGCTCCCTATGCGGCGGCAAAGGGTGTCGTACCGGCCTCCGCCGCAGACAGTGCCGATAGCACCGCCGCTGCCTGCCTTGAAGTCAAAGACCGTGCGGTTATAGTAATCCAGCCCACGCATAAGGCCGGGCTTTTCGTTATATTCTATGCCCATAGCCGTGAGCTGGGCTTTAACGCCGTTATAGTGCTCAAGACAGTCTGGGCAGATGTAGTCAATAAGCTTCGGCGCGCCCTTGGCAATGGTTTTACAGTCAGGATTTTTGCAGTCAAGCACGCGGATCGGATTTTTGCCAAGCCGCTTCAAACAGGTGGGGCACAGCCTTCCTTTATTGGCATAGGGCAGCAGGTAACGTGTGAGCTCGTTTATATACCCAACGCGGCAGTGCTCGCAGCCCACGGAATTTATATTGAGCCTCAGGTTATGCACTCCCATAGCGGTCAGGGATTCGTACGCCAGACTTATAATCTCAGCGTCAGCCCTCGGGTCGCCACTGCCAAAGCACTCTGCGCCTATCTGATGAAATTCTCTCAGCCTGCCCTTTTCGGGATTTTCCTGCCTATAACAGGTTATTTTATAACAAAACTTGGCCGGAAGCGAGCGGCAAAGCTCATGCTGGAGCACAGCGCGCGTCACACTTGTGGTACCCTCGGGCCGCAGCGCCAGATGTGTTCCGCCTTTGTCTGTGAAGGTATACAGCTCCTTCTCAATAATATCGGTCACGCTGCCGATGCCTTTAGTAAAAAGTTCTCCATATTCAAAAACCGGGGTGTGTATCTCGCTATAGCCGAAAAGACGGCATTTTTCCAAAAAAACGGACTCGACGTATCTGTCCATGCGGACTTCTTCGGGAAGGATGTCTACCGTTCCCGGAGGAGCGACTATGCGCATTTTTTTCATTTCCTTTCCAATGGGCATGATATATTGATATATATTATTATTTTATTATACTATTTTTAATCCTGTGTTGTCAATATATAATTTATGAAATCTGTGTAAATATAGCAAAAAGGGACGAAGCGACGCTTCGTCCCTTTTCCGATTACAGTTTCTCAAAAAATCCCCTGAGCGCGTCTGTGCAGTCCTCCACGCGGCCGCCGTCACAAAGGGCGGCAAAGGCGGGATCTATGGGCAGGCGTGCAAAGGCCCAGCCGCGCTCACCAGCTTCAGCCCCGGCATGGCTCTCGCCGAACACTGCGTGCTCTTTTCCACAGTCGGGACACTTGAAATAAGCGTAGTTTTCAACAAGGCCAAGCACGGGAATATTCATTATCTTCGCCATATTGAGCGCCTTTTCCACAATCATGGATACCAGCTCCTGAGGCGAGGTCACGATGACGATACCATCCACCGGAATGGACTGGAACACCGTCAGCGGCACGTCGCCGGTTCCCGGAGGCATATCTACGAACATATAGTCCACGTCGCCCCAGATGACATCCGTCCAGAACTGCTTCACCGCTCCGGCAATCACCGGCCCGCGCCATATCACCGGCTTAGTCTCGTCATCCACAAGAAGATTGAGCGACATTACCTCTATACCGCCCTTTGTCTTAACCGGGTATATTCCCGACTCTCCGGCCTCGGCCTGAGTTTTAAGGCCGAACATTTTGGGAATGGAGGGGCCGGTTATGTCGGCGTCAAGTACAGCCGTGCGCAGGCCCTTACGGGCTGCCTGCACCGCCAGCATAGACGTTACCGACGACTTTCCTACTCCGCCCTTACCGCTGACAACAGCGATGACTTTTTTGATCTGCGACAGCTCGTGCGGCCTTTCAAGCATACTCTCCTGCTCCCGGCTTTTGCAGCTTTCCCCGCAGGTGGAGCAGTTGTGGGTACATTCACTCATGTTATCATATCCTTTACTTATTTTTAAGTGAAAAGTTAATAGCGAATAGGTAATAAGTGAAAATTCCGAATGCTTTCGCATTCGGAATTTTCATGGTGGGCCATCAAGGACTCGAACCTTGGACCGTCCGGTTATGAGCCGGATGCTCTAACCAACTGAGCTAATGGCCCT
>JAFLUQ010000221.1 GCA_022508735.1 Oscillospiraceae bacterium
ACAAATGCAGCGCTGACTGCATCCATGTCGGCTCCAAGCAGAGCTCCAGCAAGCATGAGACTGACTGCGAAACCTTCTGCAACAAGTCCGAGTGCGACCGCTAAGCGACAGCCGCGAATAACCTATAACAATTTCGGCGACGGGCAATCCGCCGCCGAAATTTTATTTTTTAAGAAAGAAACTCGTTTACTACGCCCTTCATCATGCTCTTATCGCAGACTGTCTCAAAGCGCACGTCCTTATCCTCCAGCTCGCCGAGGCTTCTCGGAACATGGAGATCATAGCGCTCGCTGAGCAGGCGAAGAAGCTCAAATTCATCCTTATCTTCGATAGCCTCACGGCCCAGCAGGGCCTCAAGCACATCGCTGTTGAACTTGAAGGGGCTGGCGGTGGAAGCAATGATAGTCTTTGTATCGTCGCCGGTCTCGGCCATATACTGCTCGTGCACGGCCACGGCCACAGCGGTGTGAGGGTCGATCACATAACCAAAGCTGTTTTCGGTATTTTTTATGGTCTCGCGGCACTTGTCGTCGTCGGCGCAGCCTGCGTAGAAATTCTCCTTTACCGCTTCAAATATCTTGTCGGAAACGGTGTACTTGCCTGTGGCGCTCAGCTCAGACATATATGCCTTTATCTCGTCGGTGTTCTTATCTGCAAGCAGATAAAGCAGGCGCTCGAGGTTGGAGGAAATGAGAATATCCATAGACGGAGATATCGTGGTGAAGAACTCACGGTTTCTGTCATAGGTGCCCGTCTTTATAAAGTCGGTCAGAACATTGTTAGCGTTGGAGGCGCAGATGAGCTTACCAACGGGAAGGCCCATATTCTTTGCAAAGTAGGCCGCAAGAATATTGCCGAAGTTGCCGGTGGGCACACAGATATTGACCTCGTCGCCGATGGTGATCTCTTCAGCCTTCAGCATATCGCAGTAGGCGGAGAAATAGTAAACTATCTGCGGCACAAGGCGGCCCCAGTTGATGGAGTTGGCGCTGGAAAGAGCCTTGCCGCGTGCGCTCAGTTCCTGCTCATAGCCCTGATCGGTGAAAATCTGCTTTACGCCGGTCTGCGCGTCGTCAAAGTTGCCGTTTACGGCGCTGACGAACACGTTGCCGCCCTCCTGAGTGCACATCTGGAGGCGCTGAATGCTGCTTACGCCGTGGTCGGGGAAGAACACAACTATCTTGGTGCCCTCTACGTCACGGAAGCCCTCAAGCGCAGCCTTGCCGGTGTCGCCGCTGGTGGCAACAAGGATAACTATCTCCTTGTTAAGGCCGGTCTTTTTAACGCTGGTGGTGAGAAGATGGGGCAGTATCTGCAGGGCCATATCCTTAAAGGCGCAGGTGGGGCCGTGCCAGAGCTCAAGAATGTAGCGGCTCTGATCTAGCTTATACACGGGCGCTATGGAATTGGTCTCGAACTTTTCCTTGGTGTAGGCCCTGTCTACGCAGTTTTCCACCTCGGCGGCCTTAAAATCACTGAGGAAGCCGGAGAGGATCTTTTTAGCCCTCTCGTTATAGCTCATATTAGTCATTTCGGAAATATCGCTGAGTGTATATACCGGGATACTTTCGGGCACAAAGAGGCCGCCGTCGCCGCTGAGCCCCTTGACTATGGCCTCGGCTGAGGTAACGCTTACTCCCGCGTCGCGGGTGCTGTTATATTTCATGGTAATCTACTCCTTACTTTACAACTACGTTCACGAGCTTGCCGGGAACGGCGATAACCTTAACGATGGTCTTGCCCTCGGTCAGGGCCTGAACACGCTCGCTGTCCATAGCTATCTTCTCCATTGCGGGCTTGTCGAGCCCCGCAGGGATCATTATCTTTTCCTTTACCTTGCCGTTTATCTGAAGAACGATCTCGATCTCGTCGTCCACAGTCTTAGCCTCGTCATAGCCGGGCCAGCTCTGCTCACTCAGTATTTTGCCAAACAGAACGCTGTAAAGCTCCTCGGTCATATGAGGCGCAAAGGGATTGAGCAGGGTGAGCAGGGTCTTATACTCGGCATGGTTAACCGCGTCGGTCTCGTAAATATTGTTCACAAGAGCCATCATTGCAGCAATGGCAGTGTTGAACTTCATGGCCTCAATGTCGCCCGTTACCTTCTTAATGGTTTTGTGCATAGCCGTCATAAGCTCGGTGCGGTACTCGTCGCCGGGGATGAGCTTATCCTGGAGCGCCCACACCCTGTCGAGGAAGCGCTTGCAGCCCTTCATGCTGTTCTCGCTCCAGGGTGCCGCCTGCTCATAGTCGCCCATGAACAGTACGTACACACGGAGTACGTCCGCACCGTAAACGTCTACCACGTCGTTGGGGTCAACAACGTTGCCCTTGGACTTACTCATCTTCTCGCCGTCGGGGCCGAGAATGAGTCCCTGAGCGGTGCGCTTTGCATAGGGCTCTGCGCAGGGCACCTCGCCGATATCATAGAGGAACTTATGCCAGAAGCGGGAGTAGATCATGTGACGGGTAACGTGCTCCATTCCGCCGTTATACCAGTCAACGGGCATCCAGTAGTCGAGAGCTTCTTTAGAAGCAAAGGCCTCGCTGTTATTGGGGTCACAGTAGCGCAGGAAGTACCAGGAGGAACCTGCCCACTGGGGCATGGTGTCGGTCTCGCGCCTTGCGTCTGCGCCGCATTTGGGGCACTTACAGTTTACATAGGAATCTATCTTAGCCAGCGGGCTTTCGCCGTCGGAGCCGGGCTCGAAGTTCTCAACCGGGGGAAGGCGGAGCGGAAGCTCCTCATAGGGCACGGGAACCATACCGCAGTGGGGGCAGTGAACGATCGGGATAGGCTCGCCCCAGTAGCGCTGGCGGTTGAAGGCCCAGTCCTTCATCTT
>JAFLUQ010000222.1 GCA_022508735.1 Oscillospiraceae bacterium
GATATGAATAGCCCGATAATTCGTCTTTCTCCCCAGCATCCTCAGGCTCATCCTTGTATACAATTTCAGCAAGAGCGCGCACTGTGGGATACTTGAATATGTCGGCGTATACAAGAGGGATTTTTTCGTTCAGGCACATTACCGCAACCTTTGACGCGGCAAGAGATGTGCCGCCAAGCGCGAAGAAATCATCGTCAATGCCAACATTATCAATGCCGATAGCTTTTTCAAACAGTTCGCACAGCTTCTTCTGATGCCCGTTCTCAGGGGGAACATATCCCGCTCTCTCGGCAGTTATTTCAGGCTTCGGCAGAGCGCGCTTGTCGATCTTGCCGCCCGGCGTAACGGGCATTGCGTCAAGATGAACATAATACATCGGAATCATATATTCCGGCAGCAGCGGCTTTAAGAACTCGCGCCATTCCTCGTCACAGTGATCCGCCCCGGTATAGTATGCAGCAATGTATATCGTGCCGTTTTGTTCGATCGTGATAACTGCAGCTTCAATTATACCGTCCTTTTGAAGGATCGCTCCCTCGATCTCACTGAGCTCTACACGGTAGCCTCTGATCTTGACCTGCGAGTCAATTCTTCCGATATATTCGATATTTCCGTCACCCTTCATTCTCACCATATCGCCGGTGCGGTACATACGTTCTTCATCACGGCAGGTCGCAAACGGATTGTCCACAAATACCGCGGCTGTTTTTTCGGGCAGATTGTGGTATCCTCTGGCAACCTGGCGCCCCGCATGGCAAAGCTCGCCGGGCGCGCCTACGGGAACGCGCTTCATGTTTTCGTCAACGATATAGCTGCGTACGTTGGTCTGAGACTTTCCGATCGGTATATTC
Source organism: Oscillospiraceae bacterium (assembly GCA_022508735.1). Taxonomy (GTDB): domain Bacteria; phylum Bacillota; class Clostridia; order UMGS1883; family UMGS1883; genus JAFLUQ01. The sequence continues at coordinate 852 of JAFLUQ010000222.1, forward strand.
TTATATTCTTTATCCACGACAAATTCCGTGGAGGACACAGTATTTTCGGTGGGTCCGTAACCGTTTACCATTATATATTTTCGGTCATAAAATCTCTTGAACTTCTCGCCGCCCAAAGTCATAAGTCTTAATGCACAGTCACCCGTAAGCGTTTCCGCCACAAGCTCACCCATCTGCGTCGGGAAGGTAGTTACGGTTATTCCAACATCCTCAAATGCACGGCAGACCTCTACCGCATCCTTTCTGATGCTTTCCGGGAACAGATAGAGTGCCGCTCCGGCTGTCAGCGGAACAAACAAGTCATGCACCGAAGCGTCAAAGCAGAAGCTTGCAAATTCACCGTAGATATCATTCGGCACAGGCTGCTGGGATTCCGTCTCATACTGAATCAGGGTTACAAGATTTCTCTGCTCAATCATTACGCCCTTCGGCTTGCCTGTGGAGCCGGAGGTATAGATCATATACGCCAAATTATCAGGCTTGGGCGAAGTGAACTCCGCTGATTTTACAAACCCATCACACTCTTTTTTGATGTCGTCAAGGTAGATGATATTTTTATCATAAAATCCTACCAGCGGCGCGTATTCGCGGACAGCAAGCAGATTTCGGGAGCCGCTGTCTGAGAGCATATATTCCAGTCTGTCCTGCGGATATTCGGGATCAAGCGGCACATACGCTCCGCCTGCCTTCATAACTCCTACATATGCAGCTACAAATTCGCGAGTTCTGCCGCAGAGTATTCCAGCGACCTGTTCGCGTCCAAAACCGTTTTCGGTAAGCTTCTGGGCAATATAATCAGACATTTTGTCAAGTTCTTTATAGGTTATGCTTCCGTTTTCATCAATTACGGCAGTGTTGTCCGGGAACTCTTTAGCTGCCGCATTGAACAGATCAACAAATGTCTTACCGACAAAGCGTGGATCGTTTACCATTTCGGTTTTCTCGTCAAACATTAAACGGATATCCGACGGCGCGGCTCCATCGGCAAGCTCACTCGCTGTAAGCTCAAGATTTTGAAGCATATATTCCGCGGTTTCATCCTCAAACATATCGCTTCTGTATTCAAGCTCAAGCTCGTATTTGCCATTCTTTACAAAGATCGACAGGGACACAGGCTCTTTAGCCGCATTTAATGAGAGCTCCGCCTCTTCCGCTTTTTCTCCGCCGATGGTGTCAAACTCAAAGCTGTCACCTTGATATACCACCATTGCGTTGGGAACAATGCCGAATTTGCGGCTGATTTCCGGGAACGGATAAATGTCATTGTCCATCATTCCCATAAGCTCACTTTGCAGCGTGGTGAAATATTCCTTCGCGCCGCTATCGGTTTTACAGATAACCGGCAGCGTCTTAACCAACATTCCCACGGTTTCGTTAAGTCGTGAGTCATTTCTGCCGTGGTAGATAGTGGTAAACACCGATCTATTATCAAAATTGTATCTCGCAAGCATCGCGCCGAACACACCAATAAAGAACACATTCTCGGTTATGCCGTACTTCTCGCAGATAGCTTTTACGCTGTCATGATCAAGACTTTCGCATGTCTTACGGGCATTGCCGACCTTCGGCTCACCGCCGCTCTTATCAGGATAAAAGTCGGTATTTCCTCCGCAGCCATCGAAAATCGACGTATAGTAAGCCTCCGCGTTTTTGTACGCGTCGGTTTTAAGCAGCTTTTCGTTGTCAAGAGCCGCGTCATAAGCGGTGTAGGTTTCCGGTTCAAGCTCCTCTCCGCTGTATGCTTTATTTATATCCGATATGATAATCTCAAATGATGTACCGTCCGCAATCAGATGATGTATATCTATAAATAGATAGCTGCCGTCATGAGTTGTGTGAATTTCAAATCGGAATAGCCTCTCGTTAAACAGTTCGAACGGACGCACAAGCGCTTCCTTGTCCATGCCCGAAATAATCTCCGCTTCATAAGGTAAATCATCATTTCTGCGCTGACGGATTTCGCCGTCCTCGTCCATGAAAAGCTGAAC
>JAFLUQ010000223.1 GCA_022508735.1 Oscillospiraceae bacterium
GTCTCGCTGCTGGTGCCCAGAAGCTTAACGCCGTGCTCGGCAAGGAAGCCCTCCTCCGCCAGCTCCATAGCCAGATTAAGGCCCGTCTGTCCGCCCAGAGTGGGAAGAATAGAGTCCGGCTTTTCGGCGGCTATAACTTTTTTAACTGTTTCGGCAGTGAGAGGTTCAACGTATACCTTGTCGGCTATATCCTTGTCCGTCATGATGGTGGCGGGGTTGGAGTTGATGAGCACAACCTCAAGACCGTCGTCCTTCAGGGCGCGGCAGGCCTGTGTTCCGGCGTAGTCGAATTCAGCCGCCTGACCGATAATGATAGGGCCGCTGCCAATAACGAGAACCTTTTTTATGCTGCTGTTCTTAGGCATTGTGCTTTCCTCCCATCATTTCAATAAACTTGTCGAAAAGGTATTCCGTATCCTGAGGGCCAGGGCAGGCTTCAGGGTGGAACTGTACCGTGAATATGTTCTTGTTTTTATAGCGAAGGCCCTCTACGGTGCCGTCGTTAACATTTATGTGGCTGATCTCGGCGGCCTCCGGGTCAACTGTGCTGACCACATAGCCGTGATTCTGGCTGGTTATAAATACCCTGCCGAGCGCCAGATCCTTAACCGGGTGGTTTGCACCGCGGTGGCCGTATTTGAGCTTTTCGGTTTTCGCGCCGGTTGCAAGGGCCATGAGCTGATGACCGAGGCAGATACCGAATATCGGAATATCGGTGGCATAAAGCTTTTTGAGGTTTTCAATAACCTCCACACACTCAGTAGGGTCTCCGGGGCCGTTGCTGAGCATTATGCCGTCGGGACTTAAGGCGATTATCTCTTCAGCCGGAGTCTCGGCGGGATAAACCGTCACGTCAAGGCCGCGCCTCCTGAGAGATTCGATTATATTGTCTTTAGCGCCAAAGTCAAGGAGCACCACCCTCATTCCGCCGCCGTGGTAGTTGACGCTTCCGCAGCGGGTCACGGACTTTACTGCATCGGTGATCTTATATTCCTTGAGCTGAGCCACGATCTCGTCCTTATTGAAATTCGGATTTCTTGTCAGGTAACCTCCCATTGTACCGCTCAGGCGGATCTTCTTAGTGAGAGCGCGGGTGTCAACCCCGCTTATAGCCGGAATATTGTACTTCTTAAGAAGCTCGTCCAGCGAGATCTCGCTTCGGAAATTTGAGGCAAGAGTGGTATACTCGCGCACGATAAAGCACTTTACCCAAATATTACGGCTCTCCATATCGGCATAGTTCACCCCGTAGTTACCCTCTATTGGGTATGTCATAATGACGCCCTGCCCGTAATAGGATGGATCAGTCAGCACCTCAGTATAGCCGGTCATCGAGGTGTTGAACACGACCTCGCACACTGCATCACGGTCAGCGCCAAAGGCTTCACCGGTGTAAACGCTGCCGTCGGCCAGAATTAAATAAGCCTTCATACAATTTGTCGTCCTTTCGTCAAATAATGACTTCACATGCCCCTTTACATGCCTAAATCTTCAGTATTATATCACAAACTCTTCAATAATGCAAGGGTTTTTTAAATTTTTATTCATGTTTTTGTATAAAAATTCACAGTGAACTTCTAACAAATAAATAATTTTTTAAATTTACTATGGACGAATTTGATTTTTTATGATATAATTGTTTTATATATTATATATGCTGAAGGGGGCCGTCACGGTGGATATAATAGAAATTGCACGTAAATTTGCCATTGACGGCGAGCCGTTTTCTGCCTCGCCCATTGACGGAGGGCACATAAACGACACCTACTGCATCACCACAAGCCGAAACCGGTACATTTTTCAGCGTATAAACCGCCGCGTGATGAATGATCCGCCGCTCATCATGGAAAACATTGCCGCTGTGACAGCACATCTGCACAAAAAGGGCATAGAAACTCTGACTATCGTGCCGCCGCTCATTGGCGGGCTTTGCCTTCTGCATGATGGAGAGTATTACCGTATGTACGATTATATCGAGGGGGCGGAAAGCCGCCTTTCACCGCCGACGGCAGAGGACTTTCGCGCCGCGGGCGAGGCCTTCGGTTCCTTTATAGAGGCACTGAGCGATCTGCACATCGAGAAGGTAAATATGCTGCCACTGGCCTCCCACGACACCGGCTTTCACCTTTCTCGCCTTAAGATGGCCATCGAGGCCGACCGAGCGGGCAGAGTAAGAGACGCGCGGAAGGACATAGAGCTGGCCTTGTCAAAAGCAGGCTATGCCGACATCATCCGTCCGCGTATTATTTCAGGAGAAATTCCCGTACGCACCGTTCACAATGACTCAAAATACAGCAATATTATTGTGGACACCGGGACTCATCAAGCCAAGTGCATATTAGATCTTGACAATGTGATGCCCGGCTCTCTTCTCACTGACTACGGCGATGCTATACGTAGCGGCTGCGATGATAATGGCCGCTTCAAGGCCGATCTTCTTCCGCCATTTCGAGATGGCTTTCTCAGCGCTGTGCACAGCATAACCCCTGCCGAGCGTGAGCTCCTGCCCATAGCTCCGCTAATCATTACATACGAAAACGCCATTCGCTACTTAGCAGACTACCTTTCCGGCGACGTATACTTCAAGACGGACTATCCCGGCCATAATCTTAATAAATTTCGTATGAGGATGCGCCTTCTTGCCGACATGGAGGATAGCGAAGGCATAAAAATACAACAGCGGTAATTTGCATTTTTTAAATATTTCCTCTTCTCAAACGCGCATTTTTATGCTACAATATAAGCATAGATTATCCGAGCACCGTACGCCGTGCGAGGATAATTTCCCGTAATGCTGCGTATCAGTTCCACCCG
>JAFLUQ010000224.1 GCA_022508735.1 Oscillospiraceae bacterium
AGCGGTAAAACCGCCGCCACTAACTGATTTTCGTCCGTTCTGCACGATTTTTTCGACCGGCCCCGTGCCTCCACACTACAAAACGGTCCCTTTTACCATCTCTTTTTAGGCGCCGGGCAGCGGTTGTCCTTTAACAGGGTGCGTATGCGGACGTAGCAGCCGCACATCAGGCAAACGTTATTTATGTCAAGATGCTCGCAGCTGCTGCAGGCTTCGAGGCGGCGGGAGAGCTCGTCGTCGTCGCAGATATGTATGCCCTTCATATTTGACAGTCGGGCCACCTCGGTCTCAATGGCGGCCTTGTGTATTTCGCTTGTATATTGGCAGGCCTTGCAGTTCGTAAGCATAGGTTCACCTCTTTGCGGATATATCTGTAATTTTATAGTACCACAATGAAAATAAATTCGCAATAGTAATTTCAAATTTATATTGCCAAAAAGGAAAATATGTGGTATGATATAATTATCTATAAGTGTGATGTTTGTTGCAGTAGCAAAATAAGAATTAGAGTGTTTCGGAGGAAAACTGAATGAATGATATAGTGAATATACTTGGCGCAAATATACATATGGTGACAATGGATGAGGCAGAAAGGCAGGCTCTTGAGCTTATGGAAGCCGAGGGGCCGAGCGTGATATATACTCCTAATCCTGAAATAATTCTTCACGGCTATAATGATCCTGAATTTATGGAGAGGCTGAACAGTGCTGATCTGACTGTGGCCGACGGTATAGGGGTGGTGTATGCCGCGCGTATGCTGCATAAACCTCTTGCGGAGCGCGTGGCGGGCTTCGACCTGACAGGCCGGCTGTTTAAGCAAATGGCTAAAAAAGGTAAGTCAGTCTATCTCTTGGGCAGCAAGCCCGGTGTGGCTGAAAAGGCCGCTGAAACAATTGTGAAAAACAATCCCGGCATCGTTATCGCCGGCACTCATGACGGATATTTCAAGGATGACGCTCCGGTGATCGAGGCAATAAACGCCGCAAAGCCCGACTTTCTCATGGTTTGCCTTGGCTTCCCCAAGCAGGAGAACTGGATATATGATAACCGCGATAAGCTTAATGCCCGGCTGATAATCGGCGCGGGCGGCTCGCTGGATGTGCTCGCCGGAACGGTGCTGAGAGCGCCAAAATTTTACTGCGACCACGGGCTTGAGTGGTTTTACCGGCTTATGAAGCAGCCGTCGCGCTTTGTGCGTATGCTGGCGCTGCCTAAATTTGCAGTTATCGTATTTTTCAAAGGCAAACGATATAAGTAAGCGCGTGGCTTGTTCAGTGTTTATATAAAGGACGTGATCATATGGCGAAGTTAATTGTTATTGAGGGCGGCGACGCCAGCGGCAAAGAGACCCAGACCGCGCTGCTCTGCGACCGTCTGCGCCGTGACGGCAAAACTGTTGAAAGAATAACCTTCCCTGATTACGAAAGCCCCTCGTCGGCGTTGGTGAAGATGTATCTCGGCGGGGAATTCGGTTCGGACCCGGGCAAGGTGAACCCTTATGCCGCGTCGCTGTTCTATGCGGTGGACCGCTTTGCCTCTCATGCCGCAAAATGGGGCGCGCTTATGGAAACTGACGCCGTTATCGTGGCTGACCGATATGTGACTTCAAATATAATCTATCAGGCGGCAAAATTTGAAGACGAGGCCGAAAAGAGAGACTTCATAAGGTGGGTCGAGGATATTGAGTATAACCGGCTTGGTCTGCCGCGGCCCGACGAGGTGCTGTTCCTGAATATGGAGCCGGAGGCTGCAGCGAAGCTCATGGCTGCGCGAAAAAACAAAATTACCGACGGTGACGAGAAGGATATACATGAGCGCGACGCGGAGTATCTTAAAAAAGCTTATGACAATGCCTGCTTTGCCGCCAGAATTTCCGGCTGGACGGAGATAAAATGCTCAGAGAATGGAATGGCGCGTGCTATTAACGATATACACGAAAATATAATCGAGATTTTGAAAAGGGTGTTTTGATGCTGGAATTCAGAGACATAAAGGCAGAGGATAAGCTGATATTCGACCGATACAGGCAGCCGGGCAGCATAGCCTCGGAGGCGGTTTTTGCCACAATGTTTATCTGGAATGATTACTATAATTTAAAGGTGGCAGAAGACAGTGAGTTTTTCTACTTTCAGTTCAACGTGAAAAACCGCATACCGTCATACTATTTCCCAATTGGCAGCGGAGACTGTAACGCCGCGCTGGACGTTCTCAAGGAATATACCCGTGCGAACGGTCACGTTATGGCGTTCCGTCTTGTGACGGAGGAGCAGCTGGAAAAGCTTCGTGCCTATAGCGGAGCGGAATTTCTGGCCAACGAGGAGCGTGACTGCGAGGACTACATTTATCCTTCTGCTCAGCTCATATCTCTTGCGGGAAAGAAGCTCCATGCCAAGCGCAACCATATAAATTATTTTTTGGAAAATTATGAATACACCTACGAAACAGTGACTCCCGAGGTGGCGAAAAACGAGTGCGCTCCGCTGATGTACGAGCTTATCGAGCATAAGGATCATAACGTCAACTCCTTTGAGCTGCCGGCCATGAAACGTTTTTTTGATAATTATGAGATATTGGGCGAGAGAGGCGCGGTAATACGCGTTGGCGGCGAAATAGTAGCCATGAGCTTCGGTGAACCGCTGAGCGATCAGGCTGCGCTTATTCAGCTTGAGGTGGCCCGTGAGGAATATCGCGGAGCCTATCAGATGATAAATAAGCTCTTCTGCGAGAATGAGTGGAGGGACTA
>JAFLUQ010000225.1 GCA_022508735.1 Oscillospiraceae bacterium
GCTCGCACTTCTGATTTGCAACTGTGCAGGAAGTCTTGCAAGCGGACTGGCAGGATGTCTGGCACTCGCCGCAGCCGCCCTTATTGATGGACTTTACCAGATTAGCGCCGGCTATTGTCTTAACGTGTTTCACAAAAAATTCCTCCTTCTACATATCTTTTACCTTATTATAACATATTTTTCCCTTTTGTCAATAGCTTTTCGCCCTATTTTTTCATATTGATGCCGATTATTCCGCCCACTATTCCGGCCAAAAGCCCGTATACCACACGAAGCATCGAGGCAGCGCTCAGTTCAATTTCGCCGAATATCATATACCCGAGAGCGTAGAGCACTATCATGTAAAGTATGCCGCTCACTCCGCCTATGAGCCAGCCGCCGCGCTTTCCGCTTTTGGCGCAGAGAGCCCCGGCCAGCGCCACGGAGAACAGTGTGATGAGCCTCGCCCCCCGGCTTATCCACTCCTCACTTATATCGCTGTAGCACAGCACCAGTGCGAACAGCATCACCAGCACCACCGTCACGGCGTAAGCCGTCATAAGATTCAGCACACATCGCCCGACCCCGAGGCCCGATTTTTCCTGCGCCATTTTCATTGTAACCGCTCCTTTTTGTAATAAAATAAACACCCGTATAAATATATTACGGGTGTTTAAGTTTTATTACTTATTAAAAAGCCTCATATTTCATTCAATAAACATCGCATCGCCAAAGCTGAAAAATCTGTACTTCTCATCAACGGCGTGCTCATAGGCAGCTAACACCGTTTCCTTCCCGGCGAGGGCGCTGACAAGCATAATCAGTGTAGATTTGGGCAGGTGGAAGTTGGTGATAAGGCAGTCCATGATCTTAAACTTATATCCGGGATAGATGAAAATATCGGTGTTTCCGCTTTTGGGAACGAGCAGACCGTTTTCCGCCGCGCTCTCTATGGTGCGGCAGCTGGTGGTGCCGACGCATATTACGCGGCCGCCGGCAGCCTTTGTTTCATTCACGACAGCTGCCGCCTCATCACTGACGCTGTAAAACTCAGAGTGCATCTTGTGCTTTTCCACATCGTCGACCTTGACCGGTCGGAAGGTGCCTAAACCCACATGGAGGGTAACAAAGGCGGTTTTTACGCCCATTTCGCGTATTTCCTCCAGCAGCTCATTTGTGAAGTGCAGCCCTGCCGTTGGCGCCGCCGCACTGCCCTCATGGACGGAATATACCGTCTGATAGCGCTCCTTATCCTCCAGCTTTTCGGTTATGTATGGGGGGAGCGGCATTTCGCCCAGCTCGTCGAGAACATTCTCGAACAGCCCATCGTACTCGAACCGCACGCGCCGCCCGCCGCCTTCGGCAAAGTCAAGTATCTCGGCGCGAAGCCGCCCCTCTCCGAACTCGAACCGGGTCCCCGGCTTGGCCTTGTTTCCCGGGCGAAGGATCACCTCCCATTCGTCCGTTGTTATCCTTTTTAATAGAAGAAACTCTATCGCGCCGCCGGTGTTTTCCTTTCTGCCGTACAGCCTGGCCGGTATAACGCGCGTGTCATTGAGCACAAGGCAGTCGCCAGGGCGCAGATAATTTTTTATGTTCCAAAACCGGTCATCACTAAACTGACCGCTTTCCCTGTTGAGTACCAGCAGCCGTGAGGAAGTGCGGTTCTCAAGGGGCCGCTGAGCTATAAGCTCTTCAGGTAAATAGTAATCAAATTCTTCGGTGTTCATGTTTTATCCTTCTTTATTAAAGTAATTATATATCCGCCCGGCAATGGCCTCGCTAATGCCGCTTACCTTGCAAAGCTCCTCGACCGATGCCTTCTTTATGGCGGAAACACTCTTGAAGCGCCCCAGCAAAGCAGCCTTTTTCGCCTTGCCAATGCCTTCGATGTTATCCAGCTCACTCTCGGTCAGGTGCTTATTGCGGAGCTTACGGTGATATTCAATGGCAAAGCGGTGAACCTCCTCCTGGATCTGGGCTACAAGCCGGAAGGCGCTGCCCCCGGGCGGCAGAGTGAGCTCACCCTCGTCGCCGACTATGCCGCGGCTGCGGTGCTTATCGTTCTTGACCATGCCGTAGACAGGTATATCCAGCCCCAGATCAGAAAGGACTTCCTGAGCCACGTGCACCTGCCCAAGCCCGCCGTCCATCAGAATGAGATCAGGCAGCTCAGAAAACCGGCCGTCGCTTTTGCGCTGCTCATGGGTAAAGCGGCGGGTCAGGGTTCGGCGCATAGACTCGGTGTCGTCGTTACCTATACCCTCATCGAGCTTGAAATGGCGGTATTCCTTCTTTGCGGGCCTGCCGTTTTTGAAAACTATCATCGACGAAACACTGTCCTTACCGGAAATATGCGACACGTCGTAGGACTCGATGCGGTCGGGTATGACCTCCAGCTTAAGCGCGGCGGCCAGCTCTATAACTGCCCCCTGCTTAAGCTGCTCCTTCACCTTTTCGGTTTTCATGTTCATTATATTTTTCCCGGCGTTTTCCAGCGCCATATCCACGATACGCTTGTTCGCGCCGCGCAGAGGTGTCTTTACCTCGGTCTTTTTGCCGCGCAGCTCACGGAAATACCGCTCCAGCATCTCGGGATCCTCCACCTCGTGAGAGATGAGGATGGTTTTCGGAATATAGAACTCACCGCGGTAATACTGGGTTATGAAACTCTCAAGTGTTTCACCCTCGCTCTCGGCGACTGAATTGGAAACATCGAAGCTGTCGCGGCCTATGAGC
>JAFLUQ010000226.1 GCA_022508735.1 Oscillospiraceae bacterium
CTCTCTTCTTTATCTCATCCTTGGGAGTCTTGCGGAGCTTAAGGCCGAAAGCCATATTCTCAAATACGGACATATGGGGATAAAGAGCGTAGTTCTGGAAAACCATCGCGATATCTCTGTCCTTGGGGGCCACATCATTTACAAGACGATCGCCGATGTAGAGCTCACCTTCAGAGATTTCCTCGAGGCCGGCAACCATACGAAGAGTAGTAGACTTACCGCAGCCGGAAGGGCCTACGAAAATGATAAATTCCTTGTCTTTAATTTCAAGGTTGAAGTCGGTTACGGCTGTTACACCGCCGGGATACCTTTTGTAGATGTGTCTTAAGCTTAAACTTGCCATTGGATTTTACCCTCCTAAATTATATAAACCTGCTCAAGTATTCTTTGAGTTATCTATATAATACCACATTTTTTTCCTATTGCAAATTCGCTTATTGTACAAATATTCCGATTTTTATTTGTAACTATTGTATAGTGCGTAAGATTTTGGTGATTTCTTTTGTGCAAAGTTGTCTATATTCGCCGGGAAGCAGCCCTTCGTCCAGCTCCAACCCAGCAAAACTCACGCGTTTAAGGTACAGAACCCGGTTTCCTATGGCCTCAAACATACGCTTCACCTGATGAAATTTTCCCTCGGTTATTGTTATATAAGCCGATAAATCACCAATAAGCTCCACCTTGCAAGGCTGTGTAGTGTAGCCTCCGATGTCGACGCCTTTCTCTAAAATATCAATTTTATTTTGCTCCAAAGGGCACGCCAGATCGACAAAATATTTTTTGCCCACCTTCTTTTTCGGTGAAAGCACATTGTGAGCCAGCTGTCCGTCATTGGTCAAAAGCAGAAAGCCCTCGGAGTCTTTGTCTAAACGACCGGCGGGAAACAGGCCGCGTCTACGCAGATTATCCGGCAGCAGTTCGAGCACTGTTTTATCGCGGCTGTCTTCAGTAGCGCTGACCACCCCGGAAGGCTTGTTCATCATAATATAGATAAATTCTTCGCGGTCGAGCCGTTCGCCGCTACTGGTTATCTCACTAAAAGTCTCTGCCTTTACCCCCGGTTCGGTAACCGGAGCGCCATCGGCGAAAATTTTTCCCTTCCTTATTAATGTGCGCGCCTCACTTCGGGTCACTCCTAAGACGTCGGCTACGTATTTATCCAATCTCATTGTAATTAATCCTTTTTTAATGGCAGCATTATTCCGTCCAGAGTTATGGAGCAGATGTCGCCGCCTATAATTTCACCGTTAATAACCAATACATTTCCACGGGCAAACAAATCTGGAATATCATATGTATACCGCGTACACGCTCGCCCTTTATAGGGTTCAAGGTCGAAGCCTCCCTGTTTTTGCAGTTCATTGTAGTTCACGTACACAGCGCCCCACTCCTCGGGAATGGTCAGCTCCACGATCTCGATCGGTTCGGGAGACGGGCTGTAGCCCATATTTTTGAGTATACTGCTGTATCCGAGAGGAGCCGCGCAGACGGCGGCGCAGAGAAACTCCATAAATACCCGTTTTAACATAAAAACACCTCTTTGAAATATACTCCAAAAAGGTGTTTAATATGTCTTTTACTCAGCGGTAAAGGGCAGCAGAGCGATGTGTCTGGCCCTCTTTATTGCCACTGTAAGCTGGCGCTGATGCTTGGCGCAGGTGCCGGTTATTCTTCTGGGAAGAATTTTGGCGCGTTCGGAAACATATCGACGAAGTTTCGCAACGTCCTTATAATCTATATCCTGAACCTTATCAACGCAGAACTGGCAAACCTTTTTCTTGGCCTTGCGGCTTCTGTAAGGTCTTTCAGTCTTTTCTCTTTCCATCATGGCTAAAACTCCCTTCCGTGGGTCGAATGACCCTCAAAAATCAATTCAGAAAACATCTGACATCAGAACGGCAGATCATCCTCGGTTCCGATGGGAGATATGGGATCGCCCAGGCCGCCGAAAGTGGATTCATAGGAATCGTTTCTCGGAGCCGGAGCCGCACTCTGGGCCTGATATCCGCCATTGTAGCCCCCACCGTTGTAGCCGCCGTTATAGCCGCCGTATTCACCCGCGCCGGTATTAGCGTCGCGTTTGCTTTCAACAAAATGAGTTCTGTCAACAATGACCTCAGTTACATAATGTCTTTTACCTTCGTTATCATCCCAGGTTCTTGTCTGGATACTTCCTTCGAGAGCAATAAGATTGCCCTTTTTGAAGTATCTCGAGATAAACTCCGCTGTCTGTCGCCAGGCGACGCAGTTAATGAAATCAGCCTTTCGCTCCTCGCCCTGACGGACAAAATTCCTGTCAACGGCAATGGTGAAGCTGCAGGTGCTGACACCGCTCTGGGTGGTGCGAAGTTCGGGGTCGCGGGTAAATCTGCCGATCAACTGAACACTGTTAAGCATTTTTACTCTTCCTCCCCTTAGTCTTCCTTGCGTACAACGAGTGTGCGGATGACACCGTCGGTGATGCCGTAAATTCTCTCAAGCTCCTTCGGAAATTCGGGGCCGGAGCTGAAGTTTACAAGCACGTAGTAACCTTCTGTCTTGTAGTTGATGGGGTAAGCAAGTCTTCTTTTGCCCCATACATCCACGCTTTCAACTGTGCCGTTATCGGCAATCAGCTTCTGGAATCTCTCGGTGAGAGCAGCTGTTCTCTCCTCGTCCAGATCAGCGTCAAGAACAAAAATGGTTTCATACTTATTGATGATTTCAGCCATTTTTTA
>JAFLUQ010000227.1 GCA_022508735.1 Oscillospiraceae bacterium
AGGCTATTCAAAAAACTGCGTTTTTTGAAGGGTAACGATGATACATGGCGGGAAGCTGCCCGGGAAAGTAGGAAGCCGCCAGCTAAAATGAAAAGCAGTCCATTAGGGCTGCTTTTTTCGTGCTTGATTTTCTGTGGCGGTTGTGGTATTATTAAAATAAAAGTAAAAGGAAGTTATGGGGAAATTGCTATGAAAGTGGTTTATAATCTTATGATGGTTGATGAAGAATTATCATACGATAATCATATTGAAGGATTTGATATAGGAATCTTTTCCAGCTATGACAAGGCTGAAAAAACAGCAAGGAAATATTTGACAGAGGTAGAGGGATTCAAAGATTATGATGTTTCCTATCGTATTGTAGAGAAGTCTGTAATCGGTTGCTCTGACAATTTGCCAGCGGTTGTATTTGTGATTGGTGGTTGGAATGAAAATGATGAGTTTGACGAAATTGATGTGATTGAAAGTGATTGTTATGTAAATAAAAGCGATGCCGAACAAGAATTAAAAGAGTTGCAAGCAATTTACTGTAGGAAAGAGTGGGCCATTGGTAAAAAAATAATTGATGAATGTAGCTGGCAAGAAGGCTTTGTAAGATTGTAATATTAAAAATATAAATTTCTATCGAATTTAAAATAGGCCTGATAGTAAGTAAAAAAGGAGTTCATGTCAGTGAAAATAATAACCGTATGCGGCAGCTATAAATTTAAAAAGGAAATGGTGGAAATAACAGAGACAATGGCCTTAAGGGGGAATTGTATGCTGACTCCTATTGAGCTGACCAAGCCCGGTAAAGAGGCATATACAGAAGCTGAGGCCTTGATGCTTGATAAAATGCACAAAGAAAAAATAAAGCTGTCAGACGCTATATTGGTTGTGAATGTGAACGGCTATATCGGAAACAGCACAAATAGTGAGATCGAATATGCCAAGTCATTGCATAAAGAGATTATATATTATACTGATTTGATAAAGTAAACCCGAGGTGATATATCGTGGCAAAGGTTATTATCGTATGCGGCAAGATATGCTGCGGAAAAAGCACCTATGCGGGGCGTCTGCGCGCCGAGCGCAGGGCGGTTTTGCTCTCCATAGACGAGATTATGCTGGCGATGTTCGGTCAGTACGTGGGCGATAAGCACGACGAGTATGTGGAGAGAACGGAGAAGTATCTCTTTGATAAATCCGTTGAGATCGTCGGGAGTGGGATCGACGTGGTGCTTGACTGGGGGCTGTGGACGAAAGAGGAGAGGGAATACGCAAAAGAGTTCTACAGAACCAGAAATATCGAGTGCGAGCTGCACTACATAGATATAAGCGACGAGATCTGGGAGGAACGCCGAAACAAAAGAAATGAGGCGGTTCTGGCGGGCGAGGCGGACGCTTATTATATTGACGACAATCTGGCCGCTAAATTCGGCGCGATTTTTGAACCGCCAACCGAAAAAGAAATTGACGTGTGGATATCAGTAAGATGAAAGAATATGGTATAAACTGTATGAGTTTAGTGTAGAATATTGGAGGAATAAACAATGACAAAGGTTATCAACGTAGGCGGCATGACTATAGAATACCCAGAAAAGGACGGGCAGCGCTTTGGAATGAGGCTGCGGCTGAATGAAGAGCCGCGGGCCGGAGAAAAGCGTGACCGCATCGAGCGGCCGTTGGTTCAGTGCAAAATTGTAGGTGACAATTACCCCACAGTTTACCTCTGCGGCAGCTCCATGATAGAGTCTGATTCCTCGTACCGCTTTAAATTTGACAGGGAGGAGACCGAGGTTAAGGACGGAAAGACCGTATTTAAAACATATATGAAGACGGAAAACGGCATTGAAGCCGTGTATGTGAACGAGTTTCGCGAAAACGCCCGTTACATAACCGCATATACGGAGATGACAAACAACTCCGGCGAGGAGATAGCTCTTGAAATGCTGTCGAGCTTTTCTATGTATGGCATTTCCCCATATAACAGTGACGCCGCTCCGGAGAGCTATGTGCTACACCGGGCAAGAAGCAAGTGGAGCCGAGAGGCCCGTTTTGTGGAGGAGCCGCTGGAGGAGCTGCTCCTTGAGGACACATGGACCTACTGGCACACAAAGAGCGTGCGCTTTGGTCAGGTCGGCTCAATGCCGGTAAAGGACTACTTTCCCTTTATGGCTCTGGAGGACAAGAAAAACGGCGTCATCTGGGGCGTAATGATGGAGAGCCAGGCTTCGTGGCAGATGGAGGTATTCCGTGACGACGATTGTATAGGTTTATCCGGCGGAATAGCTGACCGGGAGTTCGGCCACTGGATGAAAAAATTGGCAGCCGGCGAAAAGCTGACCACCAACAAGGCCTATATATCTGTCTGCCGCGGCGGTCTTGACGACATTGCCGACCGGCTGCTGGACGCACAGAGAGAGCTTCTCGGCGTGCCTGAGAGCGAAGAGGCCCTGCCCGTCATATTTAATGAATACTGCACAACCTGGGGCTGCCCGTCACAGGAGAACATTTTCTCCATACTTGAAGCCATAAAGGACCGGGGCGTGGACTACTTTGTGGTTGACTGCGGCTGGTTCAAGGAGGAGGGCGTGAGCTGGGATATAAGCATGGGAGACTATGTGCCCTCAAAGGTGCTTTTCCCTGACG
>JAFLUQ010000228.1 GCA_022508735.1 Oscillospiraceae bacterium
TAGCCGTCGGGGAAGAAGCTGTTGAGAGCGTCACGAACGGCATAGCGAAGTCTCTCTTTGAAAACTGAGCTCATTGGATTGCCGGACTTTTCCGCTGCAATATAGCAGTCACCAAAGAGCTTTACGCACCACTCGGCATAAGCGGGGCCCGCCTCGGTGAAGCTCATATCGTCGGTGTAGAGCGCGTTAAGTGTCCATTCAACGTTTCCTTCAACCTTATTGCGGAAGCTGTCATGATCCTTGAACTCATAAAGGAACTCTGTAGCCTTGAAGAAGCCGGCGTTGGCAACTATTCTCCAGTTGCTCCACCAGTAGCTTCCATTTGTAATATCAAGACCGCCCAGATAGTTGCAGTCGCCCCACATGAAAGAGAGGATGTTCACAAACATATCCTCACGGCCGTCAAACACATCTGTGGCCAGAAAAGCGTCCACGATGTCAACCCAGCGGCTGAGGCGCTCGCCGGTCTCCAGAGTACGGGTGTAGCCGTAATTTCTCTGAGAGGCAAAGGCATTCATAAGCTCGACCAGCTTAGAGCCGAACTTCTCGCCGGGATATATATCGGCATATGGGTGAGCAGCGTTATAGCCCTCGGGATCGGCGTACCATGAAAGATACTCATAGGCCATAGGTCTGCCGAACCAGAAGCGGCTGGTAACGTTGTGATACTCGCTGTCCGCACCGGGTGCACTGGCCGCCCAAATAGGATTGGCCAGATTTTCATATGAATAGATGCTGTGGCTGATGCCGGACCATTTAAGGCTGTCCTCGCTCCACATGGTGTCGCCCACGTTTATAACGAGCACGTCCTTGCTTCCGGTAGTGCACTCGTCAGCATACTTTGCGCTCACAACCAGCTTAGCGGAGGTCACCGTGGAATTGGCTACCTCACCAAGGGGGAAGTTCACATAAGCACGGCGGGTATTGTCGCCGGTGGAGTTGTTAGAGGAAGCCGGATCCTCTATTATTGCCAGTTCCTCAGCACCGCCATAGACAGAACCGGTGTTCTTAGAGCTGATATATGTATCGTTGTCAGCGGTGATAGTGGCGCTCTTTGTTCCCTCGATCACCAGCTTGGGAGCCACGCCGGACTCCTTGGACTGCACGTATACAGGATACTGCTGCTTATTGCCCGCGAAAAGCATGAACGACACGTTTCCGTTGTTAAGCTCCTGAGCCACACGGTCCGTCACGTCTATTTCGTAGGTTTTATAGCTGCTGCTTGTAACCGTAAATTCAGCCTGCCACATATCGAACTCGTACGGGCCGGTGAGAATATTTCTCATGGGAAGCACGGCCATGCCGTAGTTCTCATCCGCCTCGGATATGCCGAAGCCGAGCTCGGTGGTCTGTCTGCGCTCCTTATAATACTCAAGCAGCGCTTTCTTAGCGGTGGTATAGTCTCCCTTGTCAACCGCGGCCTTAACCGCGGAAAGACCGGAGATGCTGTAATCTAACTTGGCGAAAAATGTTGCATCTGTCATTGATGCCGCCTCCGTTGTGATGGTGAACGCACTGAAAAGCGAGAACACCATGGTCATCGCTACTAAGAGCGATAACAGCCTTTTGGTTTTCATTTTGGGTACCCTCCTTTATTATTTATATGGCCGTATGCTTATACACGGTCTTAACATACTCATAGCTCTTGAGATCACCGATGTCATAACGTTTGCCCGGCATCTCATAGGCATAAATATCAGTTTTTTCGCACATATAGCATACGAGGCTTCCGGGCGCGTCAGTTTTGCAGCCCTCCTCTATGCCCTGCTTTATGAGCGGCAGATCCTCGGCTCTGTAGAAGTAGAAGGGGCCGACGCACCAGTTGCTCTTAGGCTCCTTGGGCTTCTCCTCCATAGAGACCACACGCATATTCTCATCGGGGATCATTACACCGCAGCGGCGCAGCTCCTCGATGTCTTCTTCATAATCGCACATTACTGCCGAGCTGTTATGTTCCTCAGCGAAATCTACAAACTGCTTGAACGAGAAGTCAATAAGGTTATCGCCCGCTATGATGAGCAGATCCTGTCCCTCAAGGCCGCATTTTTCAATTGCGAACTGTATGTCCTTTACTGCCCCCAGGCGGGTCTCGTTAGACACACTGCCGTCGTCTACGATCTCTATAGGCTTCTTTATAGCGGTGTTTTTGCTTTCCCATTCAACAAACTTGTCGTAATACCGGTGGTTTGATATAATTACGTGTCCGTCAACGGCTTCTATCTTGTCTATATCCCTTAAAAGGTGATCCAGAATACTCATTCCGTTAACCTCTAAAAGCGGCTTTGGAAAATTTTCTGTCAACGGGTAAAGTCTTGTGGCATATCCGGCCGCAAGCACAACACATTTCATATGTTTCCCTCCCTGCTTTTGTTAAAACTCCAACAGTTTGTCGATGTATGCCTCAATATCCTCTATCTTGATCCTCTGCTGCTCCATGGTATCACGGTCACGAACAGTCACGCAGCCGTCCTCTGCTGTGTCAAAATCAACAGTGATGCAGACAGGCGTTCCTATCTCGTCCTGACGGCGGTAACGCTTGCCGATAGAGCCGGCATCGTCGTACTCGCAGGGATATTTCTTGAGCAGCT
>JAFLUQ010000229.1 GCA_022508735.1 Oscillospiraceae bacterium
TATTCCTGCTCGGCGCCAACGGTGGAGATGACCTTTTTGGTCTCAGTGTCACCCAAAGCGCGGAGAACGCGAATGGCCTGCTTGCTGAGAGCTTCGGTGCTGCGCAGCAGAGGTGTTTTCTTATCCAGCGCTTCGCCGGTGTAAGAGCAGAATACTGTGGGTATGCAAAGTACAGTCGATCCCTCGTCTACCTTAAGGAAAGCGGGAGAGGAGCAGTCCCATGCTGTGTAGCCGCGGGCCTCGAAGGTGGCGCGGATACCGCCGGAGGGAAAGCTGGATGCGTCGGGCTCGCCCTTGATAAGAGAGCCGCCTGTGAAGGACATGATCGCGCGGCAGTTGCCGTCGGGCTCGATAAAGCCGTCGTGCTTTTCAGCGGTCACGCCTGTAAGGGGCTGGAACCAGTGGGTGTAGTGAGTTGCGCCGTGCTCCATTGCCCAGTTTTTCATGCACTCGGCAATTACGTCGGCAACCTCTTCAGAAAGAGGAGCGCCTGTTTTTACAGTCTTGCGGAACTCCTTGTACACATTTTCGGGAAGCCTGTTGCGCATTACGGAATCGTTGAATACGTTACAGCCAAAAATAGAAGTGATGTTTTCTGCCATGATAAAAATCCTCCTAAAATGCGAACGAATTTTCGTTCGCGTTGGCATATACGCCCTTGTATATGCACTATCATTATAATCTATGACTAAGGGATAATCAATGTTAATCTTATACAAAAAGTACGTATATTTTGCTTTTTTTGTTGTAATTTTTTGAAATCGGTGGTAAAATAAAGTCAGACTGTGGTTGTCGCAATTTGATAATATTCGATTTATAGAATTATTATAACATATACTGGTCGGAATGTAAAAACTTTTTTAAAAAATTTTTGAAAATTCGGGAACTTTTTTGAAATACCTGTCGTCTAATTTACAAAGCATAAACAAAGGGAGGAAATTTTTGTGAAAAAATTTATTATTACTTTGCTGGCCTTGCTGGCACTGAGCGTTCCGGCCTTTGCGCTGGAGGCGACGATACCGGACTTTGACGTCTATATCGACTCCGATAAGCTGGAGTTCAAAAACGCCGACTATCCGCTGCTGCTGTATAAAGACGTGACATATTTCCCCATGACCTACGACTATATCCACTGGCTGGGGCTCACCAGCTCGTGGGTTGAGGGTGAGTTTTCGATCGCATATTATAACTGCGCCCAGACCTATCAGCCAATCGGCAGTCAGGTTTGGCAGATGAATCCTAAAAGTGTCACTGGAGAGCTCGCTGCCTACAACATATATGTCAACGGAAAAAAGATAGATAACAAAGCCGAGGAATACCCGCTTTTCAACTATAACGGCATAACGTATTTCCCATTGACATGGCGCTTTGCAACAGAGGAGTTCGGGCTGGATATCTCATGGAACGGAGATCTGCACATTGACAAAGTCTATACGAATTACTATTTTCCTTTTCAAATGGTTAAGGACGACAAGATCTGTTTTAGCTTTGTCACTGATGATCAGGTCGTGAACGGGGACGGCAGCATTACGCATTACAATGCTCAGTATCACAACGCGCATTTCGACACACTGACCGGTAAATTCGGTATGGGCTGGCCTGAGCTTGACAACAGCGGCGGCAGGGATAGAAGCGAGGCAGAGCTTGATAACGGCAAGCTGAAATACAAGGGGCAGACCGTGGCTGACGTATCAGACTTCTACGGCGGAAACCTGCTCGTCTTCTGTGATGAGACTAAGGTGGGCAACACTGTTATAGCGGAAGTGACGCTCTATGAGAACAACGGCGGTACCATGGGGGCGGGGTCTTCTCACTACCGCAATAAGCGATATATAGCCTTTGCCGTTCGCGGCGATGAAATAACTATTTTAGATGATTTACAGGGAAGCGGCAGCTTTTCCGCACATGCCGAGGAGATAGGCGATAACCTGTATATATCCCTCTATCGCGGCGTGGATACCTACCGTTATGAGCTGATTTCCCTGTCTCCATCAGGAGTTGTAACCCACTATGTCGATGCCGACCACGCAAACGTGGAGCTGGTGGGGGAGATAAACGGAAGGCCCGTTGTCCGGGCTACCTGGCAGCTGGCATATCACGACGGGCTGGTTTCTGCGGTGAACGACGGCTTCTTTATTATCGAGCCTGACGGCAGCCGCCGCCGGATCTACCGCTTTGTGGACAGTGACAGTTACTTCACCGCAAACAATAAGCTGTACATCGCCATTGAGCGCACCGGTAAGCTGCTTGACACCTCCACCGGCGAGGAATATGATTACCTCGCATGGGAGATCGAGCAGGACAGACTTATGAATAAGTAAAATACAAAAATATGGGACCGCCGCAGCGGTCCCATATAAATTTAACACAAAAAACCAAAACTTAGTTTGCTGTC
Organism: Oscillospiraceae bacterium; assembly: GCA_022508735.1. Taxonomy (GTDB): domain Bacteria; phylum Bacillota; class Clostridia; order UMGS1883; family UMGS1883; genus JAFLUQ01. Next base: position 2,396 of record JAFLUQ010000229.1, read on the forward strand.
TCGATAGCAACCGCAACGGCAACTGTGGCGCCAACCATGGGGTTGTTGCCCATACCGATGAGGCCCATCATCTCAACGTGAGCGGGAACCGAGGAAGAGCCGGCGAACTGAGCGTCGCTGTGCATTCTTCCCATGGTGTCGGTCATGCCGTAGG
>JAFLUQ010000023.1 GCA_022508735.1 Oscillospiraceae bacterium
GAACCGTACGCGTCTGCCAATTCCGCCATATCCGCAAGTACCTTTATATTATACATCAAATTCCGAAAAAGTCAAGCCCTTTTTTTAATTTTTTTATAATTTTTTCCGGCTCGGCATATCATATTACATAAATTATTAAGGAGTGACTTTTATGCAGGAATTCCCATATAACCGCGCGGCGGCGGTGGACTATGCCAAGGAGTGGGCGCTTAGCCGCAACCCGGAATATTACGACTTTGGCGGCATTGGCGGCGACTGTACAGGGTTCGTGTCACAGTCGATATTTGCCGGTGCCGGCGTCATGAACTACACCCCCATCTATGGCTGGTATTATATATCCCCCGATGACCGCGCGCCCGCGTGGACCGGAGTGCAGTATCTTTACAACTTTCTTACCGGGAACGAAGGCGTTGGTCCGTATGCGCGTGAAGTATCCAGACGCGAAGTAGAGCTCGGCGACGTAGTGCAGCTGGGCCACTCGAGCGGCGAGTTTTATCACTCGCTGGTGATCTGCGGCTTCAGAGGCGGGCAGATTCTCGTTTGCGCTCATTCTGATGATGCTCTGATGCGCCCTCTCTCCACTTATCGGGCGGCAAGAATGAGATTTTTACATATAGAAGGTGTGCGGACTGAGTGACGTAATCAAAAAAATGTTAAGTTTTTATTTCAATTTTCCCTTGCCCCTTTAAATTCATGTTTCGTTATTGTATAATGATAGTGTGAATTCGGGCAATAAGCCCATGACGGTGGTGAGGTTATGCTTGACAGTATCATAAACGCGCTCCAGAGCTTTATTGTGATGTTTCGCTTGTCGGACTTCATTGACATCGTGATCATCGCCTTTTGCTGCTACAAATTGATTACAATAGTGAATGAGACCCGTGCCAAGCCCATAATTAAGGCGGTCATTCTGATCGTTGCAGCAACCTGGGTCAGCCAGCTTCTTAATCTCAATACTGTAAATTACATATTACGCACAATAATGCAGTTCGGCGTTATTGCCCTTGTGGTTCTGTTCCAGCCGGAGCTTCGCCGCACTCTTGAAAAAGTAGGCAAGGCCCGCTTTTCGAGCTTGTTCATGTCTGACGATGCCGCTACCGGCATCGATGTTGCCGAAGAGATCGCATCTGCCTGCACCTATATGAGCTCACTTAAGATAGGCGCACTTATCGCGATCGAACGACAGGTAAAAATCGGAGATATAATCCGCACAGGCTGTGCCATAGACGGCGTTGTATCACGAGATCTTCTGATAAACACATTTATCCCAAACACTCCGCTTCACGACGGAGCTGTAATAATTCGGGATGGCCGTGTTATTGCAGCCCGCTGCATACTTCCGCTGACCAAGGACGAATCCCTGAGCAGCGAGCTTGGCACACGTCATCGCGCAGCCATTGGCCTGACGGAGTCCAGCGACGCAGTTGTTGTGGTAGTCAGCGAGGAAACAGGCAAGATAAGCGTAGCTGTTGACGGTGACATCAGCCGTAATTACAACGAGGAGCTGCTCAGGAGAGCCATAAATAAGGCGCTTGACTCCAGCGACGTTGAGACCTCTGAAAATGTTAAGACCAGAATAGGAGGGCTGTTTCAATGGAAAAAATAGTAAAAAGCAAAACACTGTATAAAGTGCTCTCCCTGCTGATCGCCATTGTGCTTTGGATCTATGTTTCATATCAGGAAATGCCCGACTCCTCACGCTGGCTCTACGATGTGCCTATAACCATCGTCGGCGCCGACACCCTTGATCAGAACGGGCTATACGTTCTGGAGACAGACAGAACGACAGTTGACGTGAAGCTTGAAGGCCCCCGTGCTGACCTCCCCAAGGTCGCCACCGGAGATATAACCGCAAGGCTTGATGTTTCGGCTATTGAAGCTGCCGGCACTACTTCCCTCACCTGCGATATATCTGTGAACAAAAAAAATATTGACGTGGCCAGTGCCCGTCATAATTCCATCACCGTAACCGCCGAAAAAATAACTACCGACCTCTTCCCCGTCAGTATAGATATATCCGGCACTCCAGCCGCCGGATACACAGTATTTGAGCCGTCGGTATATCCCACTGAGGTCACCGTGCGCGGAGCTGAAAGCCTTGTTAATTCAGTTGCTTCTGTTTCCACCAAGAGCGTGAGCACCAGCCACGTCACCCGCAGCAACACTGTGAATGTGGGACTTACAGCCTTTGACGCTAACGGAAAGGCTATCTCGGGACTGACCTTTGAGCCCTCCTCCGTAGAGGTAAGCTACATTGTGCTTCGCGAAAAGTCTGTTTCTCTGAATATCCCGCTCAGAAATGTACCTGCTGAAAAGCGTGTCACTTACGATCCTCAGACCATTAAAATATACGGTGACATTGAAACTCTTGCCAATATTACCGAGATCAGCTGCGACGCTGTTGACGTGCATCAGCTAAGCGACGGAGAAACGCTGAGTCTGCCGCTGTCACTGCCCGGCGGCGTATATGCAGAGGGCGGTGAGCTTATTGACGTTATATTCAATATAACCGATGTTGCACTTCCAATTGACAGCGGTGAAGGTGAAAGCAATGAATAACGGGAAAAACGGCCTTTCGGCAGCAGCCGCTGCCGAAAGGCTCGGCGTATCAGGGGCCACCGTGCGCAATTGGCTGCGCCTTGGACGGCTCAAAAGCCTATCTGATAATGACGTTGCGGACATGGCCCGGAGAATAGCTTCCGGCAAGGGTGCACTTCGCAGCCGACGGAACAAGACTGCCCTGAAAAACGCCAGAGAATACCCGGGTTACATAAAAGGACAAAGGGAGCTCGCCTCCCTTTTTTCCGGCGCGTTCTCTGAAAATGAGATCAGAACAATTCTGACTGAGGCCGCTCTGCGGCTTTTTTCTGATGGAACAAATCTCGCTGAAAGATTTATTTCCGGCGAGCTCAGTATCGGCCCTGACGCTCTTATAGCCGACCTGCTTGGTCGGGGACGCCCAACTAAAAAAACTGCGCCGATACTTTCTGCCGGGTGGAAGCCCGACAAATCACAGGATGTGCTTGGCTACATATATATGTCTCTGCTTCCACTTAACAAACGCCGCAGCCGCGGGGCTTACTATACACCGCCTGAGGTGGTGGAGCGGACCTGCGCCCTTGTAGGAGCGGGGGCAGTCCTCGACCCATGCTGCGGCAGCGGAAACTTTATAATTGCACTGGCGGAAAAACGGCAAAGTCCGCTGGGGCTCGTGGCCGTAGATATTGACCCTATTGCGGTATCTTTGGCGCGGATAAACCTGCTCGTCCGTTATCCGTTTCTATGTGAGGAATACTTACGGAAAAATATCGTGTGCGGCAGCTTTTTCGATATTGACGGTAAATTTGACGCAATTGTCGGAAATCCGCCCTGGGGCGGAAATCCCGAAGCCTCGGGGCAGTTTTTGCTCCATGCTATAGGCTGCCTTAATGAAGGCGGAACTGTGGCCTTTGTACTGCCGCAGGCGCTGCTGTCAGCGCAAAAACATTCTGACGTGCGCACAAGACTTCTGACTTCTGCCCGGCTTACTGCAGTAGATTATATCGGGAACTGCTTTAAAGACGTGGTATGCCCCACAGTGATCCTCGCAGCGGAAAAGGGCGGCAGCGGGACGAAGGGCTGCCGCATAAATTCCGAATTCACTATAAACACTGACCGTACAGATTTTGAGCGCTGCCTTAGCCTGAACGTAACCGATGAGGAATACGAAAGGCTTAACCGTATGAGCAGAATAAAAAACGCGGTATATTTAAAAGATAACGCCCGCTTTGCCCTTGGCATTGTGACTGGAGGTAACGCCGCTGCCCTTGAAAATGCTTCGGTCGATAACGCTGAGCCGGTACTCCGAGGCAGCGACATCTTGCCCTTTGAGATTCGTGACCCTTCCTCTTATCTCGTTTTTGATTCGTCGGCCTTTCAGCAGTGTGCGCCGGAAGAGGTATACCGTGCGCCTGAGAAAATCGTATATCGTTTTGTGGGACGGAGACCCGTATTCGCCGTTGACCGCCAGGGTAGGCTTACGCTTAACAGCTGCAATATAATTATTCCGCATATTGACGGCCTCAGCATCGACTACATAACCGCTGTTCTTAATTCAGAGTGCGTAGGCTTCTTCCTCGAAAAAAGCTTTGACGCTGCAAAATGGCTGCGCTGGCATCTGGAGGAGATCCCCATCCCGTATATTCCTCTTGTGCGGCAGCGCGAGATCCTTGAAAGCGAGAACCGTGAAGAGCTTATCTCGGCCCTCTATTTCGGATGATCTCTTCAACAGCCCTGGCGGCCGCGTCGCAGTCCTCCTCTGTGGTGAAAGCCCCGGTGGAGAAGCGGAGCAGCCCGCCGTCGATGGTTCCCATGCTGCGGTGTGCTATCGGCGAGCAATGGAGACCCCCGCGGCTGGCAATGCCGTACTCGCTGTCGAGAATTCCGGCGGCCTCCACACAGTCGAGGCTCTTTAGCCTTGCCCCCACCACATTTACACCGTTGTCGCCGATGATCTCTACGGAATTTATGCTGCTGAGCTTCTCAGCCAGTTTATTGGCCAGCTCATGCTCCCGCTCAAAAAGGCCTTCACGCTTTACAAAACGCACGCCCTCTAAAAGCCCGGCAATGCCTACGGCGTTTACAGTTCCTGCCTCAAGGTGATCCGGCATGCGTTCCGGCATAAAGGAACTTTCTGACGCACTGCCGGTGCCGCCGTAGGTCAGAGGTTTCAGGAACAGACCTTCCCGCACATAAAGTCCACCTGTTCCCATAGGACCGTACAGTCCCTTGTGGCCCGGAAAGGCGAGCAGATCGAAATCTGAAGCGTCTATGGGAACAAGGCCCGCGGTTTGAGCCGCATCGAACAAGGTAAGCGCACCGTGGCTGTGTGCTGCTTCGTTAATGGCAGAAATATTGTTTAATGTACCTGTGACATTTGAGGCATGAAGCACGCATACCAATCGTGTTTTCTTAGTTATAACCTGCTCTAAGGCTTCGGGAGTTATGCGCCCGTCTTTATCTGCAGGAATAATTCTGAGGGTGGCCCCGGCGGCCTCAAGCGCAACGGCCGGCCGGAGTACACTGTTATGCTCCATTGCGGAAACAAGTATCTCGTCTCCTTCGCCTACAATACCTAATATGGCGGTATTAAGTGCTTCAGTCGCGTTTTTTGTAAAGATTATCCTTTCGGAATTTTCTATATTAAAAAGCTCCGCCAGCTCCTCACGGCAGCCAAAAACCATTTCGCCTGACCGACGCGACAGCTCATGACCTCCCCTGCCGGGATTTCCTCCGCTTTCCTCGATAAAGCTTTTCATGGCCGCGGCCACCTCAGGCGGCTTAGGATAGGTCGTGGCAGCGTTGTCAAGATATATGATATGCTTTACCCCCTTTAAAATTATTCGTTTTTCTTACATCTTTTCATATCCGCCGCCTACTTCAGCAAAAAAAGCCCGGACAGTTATATTGAGCTCTCTTGCCGAGCTTTCGACCTTTTGGCGGTATTTATCCTCAAAACGCAAACTGTAGCCGCACCCCTCTTTTGTCAGCACAGACGGCGTTTGCGTTATATTGCTCTTTATTCCCGCCGCGGCAAGGCTTTTTTTCAGTCTCGCCGCCGACGTCTGGGACGGAACAGTTGCCAGCATTTAAATCAATCCTTTCCATACAAATTATGTTGATGGCACAGAAAAGGTGATACTGTCAATAGTTTTCTGTCATATATCGTTGACAAAAGCTGAATATCGTATTATAATAGATTACAGATGAAAGGAGGTGCCGCGAATGAACGTATATGATTTTGACAACACGATATACGCCGGTGAAAGTGTTTTTGACTTCTATATTTTCTGTCTTAAGCGGTACCCGTCGCTGATACGCTTTCTTTTTATCATTCTGATAGCATGGGGAAAATATAAGCTGCTGCTCTTAAGCCGCGAAAAGCTTGTAGCTTTGGTGGAAAAATACGCTCAGGACTTTATCAGGACCGTGAACAACGTTGAGGACATGGTTGAAGAATTCTGGGATCAGAATGAGCACAAGATAAAGCGTTTTTACCTCGAAACAAAAAAAGACGACGACGTGATCGTCACGGCATCGCTTGGGTTTCTTCTCAGAGACATTTGCAGGCGCAAAGGCATAAAACATCTGGTCTGTACAGAGGTAGACACACACACCGGAGAAATTCACCGTCTCTGCTTCCGCCAGAACAAGCCCGGCTTTTTCAGAAGCGACTTTCCTGACGGCAAAATAGATAATTTCTTCTCTGACTCTATGAACGACCTGCCCATGATGCAGCTCGCCGAAAACTCATATCTCGTTCGCGGAGAAAAAATCACGCCCATAAGTAAAGACAAATTGAAATAACGTAAAATGAACAGCCCAAACAGGCTGTTCATTTTACGTTATTTCACCGTGTATAGTTCTACACCTTTAATTACTCCGAGATCGAGGGCCTGTTTATGGCTTTTCACCGGCAGGTCAATGCGCCCCAGTCGCTCAAGGGCCCGGCCGGTATCCTGAATAACAAGCGTATCACTGTGACCGTCAGGATAGACTGCCATTACCTTTGTGCCGACGGGATAGACCTTTAGCACAGATGCGGGAACAGCAAGAGATTTTCCGGGCACGAGCTTATCGCCTCTTACGCCATACTCACTGTTGCCGCAGATATGGTATTCTCCGTTCCAGACCTCCAGACAATAGTGACTTAAATCAAAGGTTCCTATATATTCGCCCCTGCGCGGGCAGGCGCTGATCAACACAACCAGACTAAGAATCAGGACTACAGCGCGCAATTTGCGGCTTCTTGAAATTTGCTCTCTCAAAATATCCCTCCTACAGTCCACGTTTTTTTAGTCCATTAACCAGCTCCACATAAAACTCACGAACGTCGAAGCCTTCTATATTCTCACGATTCAGGTCTACCATATCACCGTGGGATATTCCGCGGCGTCCCGGAGACGGCAGGAAGGTGTGTTCTCCCCAGCGGAGAGATGAGGCCGAAACAAGACCGTCATTGGGGCCGTCAAAATACTTCACAAGATTATATGTAAAACTTAGCGGAAACTTTCCGCTTGTGGCCTTTTTAAGCTCTGAGCCTACGCTTTGGCAGTATATTCCCTCTATCTCACTATCACCGCGGGCACGGCAGCTCTCAGCCGTCAGATCACGAACAGCGGAGATAAAATCCGCCTCTTCACCAAAGCCTTTTAGAGCGGAATTATATGCCCCGGCTATTTTATCGACCAATGCGTCAGGCATTTTATTCAGCAGATAGTCAGCAAACTCACAGCCGCGATGAGGAGTATTTATAGTCGTTATTGAAGCTATATATTCAGGGCCTATAAGCTCGGCAGCCCGGCGGCAATCCAGCCCGCCCTTTGAGTGTGCTATAATATTGACCTTGCCGCAGCCTGTATCAGAAACGATGCTCCTGATCCGCTCTGCTATCTCAATTCCGCAGTCATTAACAGACGCCGCAGAAGGTTGATTGCCGTAATATATTTTTGCGCCGTTACGCTCAAGCTCAGCCGGTATTCTTCCCCAGTAGTTCAGAAAGCGAAAGTCTCGGAAAAACACACCGTGCACGAGCAGGATCGGGTACCTTGTGGCGCAGACCCTGCTGCCTGCACGGGCAGCGTTGAGCCGGTCCTTTTCCGTTTCAAAGTCTACCTCAGTCGAAACGGTGCGGATTATGCGGCGGAGCATGAACAGATGCAGGATCGGTATACAACCGCATACGATACCGATAACTCTATGCCTTATGCCAAGCTGAACCGACGCGCAGTAGACAGAGATCATGCCGTTCCAGAACAAAATTGCTTCGACAGATATACATATTATCGCGCTCCATAGCCACAAGCTCCAGCTTTCAGGGAACAGGCGAAAGGCAAGCACTATGTGATACGCGAGGCTCACCGCAGCGGAAATCAGAAACGCCCTCAGACAGACTACGCCGTGACGGCATACCCTGAGCCGCAGCCTGACACGCTGGCCGACGAGCGGCAAAACATTGGCAAGCAAAAATAACGCCGCTATAAGAGCGGCGTACGGGGTGCCTCCCGTTCTCACGGGCATAAAGCAATTGGCCGCCGCCGAAACGAACACGGCGCAAATAAGCGTTATAGGGACGGTTCCTTTCATTGTTTTCCTCCGCACTCCGTAAATCTCAGTCGTTTGCGATGTCCACCAAAAGAGCTCCGCTCTCAAAACTGATCTCGGCCTCGCCGCCCAGCAGCTCGTTGCTTATCCATATTGGGTCAACAAGTTCAATTTCGGCGTTATTCAGCGGATACTTAAAGCCTCGCAGGGTTATTCCCTTCACGGGGTATATTGGCAGCAGAGACACTGTTGTGCCTGCCTTTCCGGCGACGGTTTCTCTGTTCCCCGCGGCAAATATGAGGTTATGTCCGTCTTTTATCGCCGCCCTCGTGCCCCTGCGGCGCAGCACCTCCAAAAGTGCAAGGTTAGCCATCACATGGTCAAGCCTCGTGCCAGTGGCGCCAAGAAAGAGCAGCTCTTTATAGCCACGCTTCTCGGCCTCCAGAGCGGCCATATATGTGTCGCTATAGTCCTTCTCACAGGGAAAAACCACTACGTTCTCTCCCTCGGGTACGGCACCGTAGGAGTCAAAATCGCCCACTATAACATTGGGGCTCACTCCCATTTTTGCCGCGTGTCTGAGGCCGCCGTCGGCGCAGATAACGAAGTCTTCATCTCCTATCTCCGCACGGGCAGAGGAGTAGTCCTCTATGCTGCCGGCGCAGATTATTACAGCCTTACTCATGTCTGCCACCGGCCTTAAAGAGGCGCACAGCCTCATGAGGGTCGTCGGCCTTATAAACGGCGCTTCCGGCCACGATAACATTGGCTCCGGCGGAGGTTATCTCCCCGAGATTATCAAGTGTTATTCCTCCGTCCACCTGAATATCTATCGGGCGGTCGGCTATCATTTCCTTAAGGTCGGCCACCTTCTGCCTCATTGCGGGGATAAAGCTCTGGCCTCCAAAGCCGGGATTCACAGTCATAACGAGGGCCATATCTATATCGTCAAGCACATATCTGAGAGCGCTTATGTCTGTAGCCGGGCAAAGCGCCACACCGGCCTTTTTTCCGAGCGAGCGAATGTGGCTGAGCGTGCGCTGAAGGTGCCTTGCGGCCTCGGCATGAACGGTGATAATATCCGCCCCGGCCTTAGCAAAGGCATCGATCATGCTATCCGGCTCCTCTATCATCAGGTGGCAGTCAAAAATCAGCTTTGAGCTTCCCCTGAGCGCACGAACGACCGGCGGACCGATAGTTATATTTGGCACAAAGCGGCCGTCCATAACGTCAATATGCAGATAGTCCGCCCCGGCCTCCTCCACAAGGCGCACACTGTCTCTCAGAGCGCCGTAGTCGGAGGCCAGTATTGACGGCGAAAGCTTGATATTCATGGTTAACCCCCTTTATTTTAACTCCCACTCTTTTATATTCTTAAGTACGTCAAAAATTTCTTTATAGCTCTTCAGGCGGCTTTCAGCTATCTCACCGCTCTCCACCGCAGCCAGCACAGCGCAGCCGGGTTCGGCCACATGGTTGCAGCCCCTGAAGCGGCACTGCCCTTCGAGCCTTGCCATTTCTGGAAAGAGCATACGAAGCTCCTCTGCCCTGATATCCTCCAGCTCAAGCCGGGAAAAACCCGGTGTGTCAAAGATATATCCGCTGCCGGCTGGAATAAGCTCCACATGCCGGGTGGTATGCTTGCCGCGCTCAATTTTGCTCACGCCGCCAACGGCCAGGTCACGGCCGGTTATTAGGCTTAAGAGGCTCGATTTTCCCACACCGCTCAGTCCCGCAAAGGCGGCAGTCTTGCCGTCAATGAGCGAGAACAGTTCATCAGTTCCGCTGCCGCGTTCCGCGCAGACCGCAATAGCCTTATAGCCCGCCCTTCGGTATGCTGAAAGGAATTTTTCTGTTTCTTCGGCAGAGACAAGATCAGTCTTGTTTATGCAGACTATTGCTTCAATGTTCCTGTGTTCGGCCACCACCAGCAGCTTGTCTGCCAGAAGATAGTCGGGCTCAGGAGTTGCCGCTGCCGAGACAGCCACGAGCACGTCTATATTTGCGACACTGGGGCGGACGAGGAAGTTCCTGCGCGGAAGTATCTTAACAACACTTCCGGTATTTTCCTCACCCACTTCCACCTCTACACGGTCGCCCACCATGGGCAGCTCGTGAGTTTTCCTGAATTTTCCGCGGGCGCGGCACTCTATAATCTCACTGCCGGTATCAACATAGTAAAAGCCGCCGATTCCTTTAATTATGGTTCCGCTTGCTGTTCTCAATTGAAATGAACCTCTCTTGTCTCAGTGAGCACATCGTCAAAGTATATGTCTACATTTTTGACGCCACGGCTCTTCAGGCTTATACTCACCCGCCCTGTGTCTGTGTTATGCTCCTTTTCATATATAACCTGCCCGTCACAAACGAGCTTTATCGTCACCCTCGTCCTGTCCTGAGGAAGAGAGAGCCCCAGATAGGTGGTTTTCATTTCCTGTATATCTGAGGGGTCATCAGTGACCTCGGGGCGCTGAGTGTTTTCCTCAGCTGAACTTGAACTGGCTTCGCCGGTCTCATCGCCGCCTTTTTCATCGCTCCGCCCGGATGAGCCGTCGCTGATAAATATATCCATTTTTGTGCCCTCGGGGACCTGAGTATACGCCGCATAGCCCTGATCAAACACCAGCCCGCGGACATAACTATCGTTATTATCGTGAATTACCTTTCCAACGCTAAGTCCGCTGCGTTCTATCAAAGCACGGGCCTCGGCCTCAGTCTGCCCAACTACGTTAGGCACCACAGCGTTAGCGCTGCCACGTGAAACATACAGCGTCACGCTCTCGCCGGCCGCTACACTTGTGCCGGACTCCGGCTCCTGACGGACTATTATACCCGAGGGGAGTTTGTCACTGTTTTCCTCAAGGCGAATGACCTCTATTCCGTTATTGGTGAGGTAGCTCTCTATAGCCGTGTAGCTCTCACCCCGGTAATTGCCGAGTACAACAAGCCCCGAGCCGCTGCTGACTACTACCTTTATTTCCCGCGGGCCGCTGACGGTCTCTTCCGCTGCGGGAGTTTGAGAAATTATGGTGTCCTTTTCGGCGCTGTTGTTTTCGTAAAACTCAATACGGATGCTAAAGTCCTTATAGTCCTCGCCAAGGCGCTTAAGCTCGTCCTCTGCTTGTTCAACGGTCATTCCGTAGAGGCTCGGCACGACTATTTTCTTTTCTTCGCTATGGGTAAGAGCGCTGAGCGCCAGTGTCAGGCCTAATGCCAAGAATACCACAGCAGCCAGAGCCGAAGCCACTATAGCCACAACAGATGAGGTCTTTCTGCGCTTCTTGCGGCGCGGGGGCTCTTCTGTCTTGGTGGAACGACGCTTAGGCTCCGAAGCTTCTTCCTCATCTGCTGTATCCGGAGCGTCGGCTATAAGAGCATCCGGATCAAGATATAGCTTCTTAAGGTCGTCAAGCACCTCTCCGGCGCTGGTGTAGCGCAGACGAACCTCCTTGCTCATGGCCTTGAGTATGATCTGCTCAATGCCCTTAGACACAGAAGGGTTAAGTTTAGATGGGGGAACCGGATCCTCCTGAATATGTTTCATGGCCACGGCCACAGGCATGTCAGCATCAAACGGGAGCTTTCCGGTGAAAAGCTCATACATAACCACGCCAAGGGAGTATATATCGCTGCGCTGGTCTGTATAGCCGCCTCTGGCCTGTTCGGGAGAAAGATAGTGTGCACTGCCGATGGCCGTGCTGTTCATCTTTGTGGTGTTATTATTGGCCGCGCGGGCTATACCGAAGTCCATCACCTTGAGGATTCCCTCGGTAGTTATCATGATATTCTGGGGCTTTATATCCCGGTGGATTATGTGCTTCAGGTGGGCGTGCTCCAGCGCGCGGCAGATTTGCATGGAATAATCAAGCGCTTCGCGCCTGTAAAGTCCGCCCTCCTTGCTCTTGATATATTCTTTTAACGTCTGACCGCTGAGGAATTCCATAACAATATACTGTATCCCTTCTTCCTCACCAACGTCATATATCTGAACAATATTCTGGTGAGAAAGACTGGCAGCCGCCTGAGACTCTATATTAAAACGACGAATAAATTCTTCGTCCTCTTTGAATTCACTGTGAAGTACCTTTACGGCTACAAAGCGGTTTAGCATACGATCCTTGGCCTTATAAACATTGGCCATGCCGCCGCTGCCGACTTTTTCGAGTATTTCATATCTGTTTCCAAGCACTTTTCCGATCATATTCTCACCTACCTTCTGATTAGTATGATGGTGATGTTGTCACTTCCACCGCTATCGTTAGCAAGCTCTACAAGCCGCTTTCCCATATCTTCAAGGCTCATATTTGTGCTGAGGATATAGGCAATGTCGATCTCTGGCACCATATTTGTGAGACCGTCGCTGCACATTAGAATTATATCGCCCTGCCGGAAGGCCGCGAGATAGGTATCGACCTGAATGAATTCCTGCGTTCCGAGGGCGCGGGTAATAAAGTTCTTCTGGCTGTGTGTGCGGGCCTCGTCGCGGGTTATCCTGCCGCTGTCGATCATTTCTTCAACGAGGGAGTGATCCTTCGTTATTTGATAAAGCCCTTTACCGGTGTATATGTATATCCGGCTGTCACCCACGTGACCTATATATGCCTGATCGTTGGTCACTACGCAAACATCGCAGGTAGTGCCCATGCCACGGCATTCCTCATCTTCACGTGACTTTGCATAGACCCGCCTGTTGGCGTGATTCATGGCGGAAACAATCTTCACGAACAGGTTTCCGTCGTCCTCCCCCATAAGTTCATTAAGAGTAGCAGCTATATCTATGACGCTCTCTGCACTGGCAACTTCTCCGGCCTTGTGACCGCCCATGCCGTCGCAGAGAACGAACACCGGATGCTTGCCGTCAGTTTCGGCTCTATAGGCATCCTGATTTATATCACGAACTCTGCCAATATCGGATAATCCAAAGTATTCCATCTTAATATCCATAGCCTTTCCGCCCACAAATACCAATGAAAGATATACTATCCTTATCGTGGGCGGATAAGGCGTATATGAATATAGAGTTACTCCTGCTCGGAATTTCTCAGCTGCCCGCAGGAGGCGTTTATATCGCTGCCCAATCTACGGCGCAGCGTGGCGTTTACGCCGTTTTTATTCAAATAATCCATAAATTCCTGAGAATTTTCACGGCTGCTCCCGGTAAAATCTCTCTCCTTTACCGGATTAACAGGTATCAGATTCACATGGCAGTTCCTGCCCCTTAAAAGCTCGACAAGGGCCGCCGCACAGGACAGACTGCTGTTTTTATTCTCAGCAAGGGCGTACTCGAACGACACCCTTCTGCCTGTTTTCTTAAAATATACATCACAGGCTCTTAGCACTCCGGCTATACTATATCGCTTTGCAACAGGCATCATCTCACGCCTGAGCTCGTCGCTGGGTGCGTGAAGGGAGATCGCAAGGCCTATAGGCATGTTCTCATCGGCAAGACGCAGTATCTTATCCTCAAGGCCGCAGGTAGAGAGTGTTATATGTCTCCAGCCGATGCCTAAGCCTTCAGGATCGTTCATGTTACGAAGGGCAGTAACAACATTATCGTAGTTATCAAGCGGTTCGCCTATGCCCATGAGCACGACATTACTGATCCTCTCGCCAACGTCCTTCTGTGCGGCTATTATCTGCCCTGCGATCTCATGCGGAGCCAAATTGCGCACAAGGCCATTCAGCGTAGAAGCGCAGAAGCCGCAGCCCATACGGCAACCCACCTGAGTCGATATGCAAACCGACAGGCCGTGATGATAGCGCATTACAACGGTCTCCACAAGATTACCGTCCTTCAGCTCAAAGAGGTACTTCACCGTGCCGTCAATAGCTGAGGTGAGCTTTCGGCGTATCTTCGGAAGGTATATTTCCGCCTCACCGCCCAGCCCTTCCCTGAGTGTCTTGCTAAGGTTTGAACAGTCAGCAAGGCTTTCGGCTCCGGAGGCTATCCAGCGAAATAGCTGCTTGGCACGAAAGGCGCTTTCACCGTGCTCCTTAAGATATTCAGTTAAATCTGTTAGAGTAAAGTCTCCGAGGTTAGTCATGTGGTCACCTATTTAACACGCTCAAATACGGCAGGCCATTCGGCCTATTTCCCGCGCACCGAACAGTGCAGTAAATGGCGTCGCCGCCCGCGGTATTCATCAAGTGCTTCGCTCAAATGCGGCTATAAAGAAGCCGTCTGAGGGATGTATGTCCGGCCGAAGCTGCAATTGTGTGTCCTCCGGCGCGTATTTTATTCCCAAAGCCACAGCTGTGAAGTCCGGCTGCTTTTTGAGAAACCATTTTACTATGCCCTCGTTCTCCGCCTTACTTATGGTGCAGGTGGAGTATACGAGTCTGCCGCCGGGCCTGACATATCTGGCGGCATTTTCAAGGATGCCCTGCTGTATTTTCGCAAGCTCAGAGCCGTCTTCTTCAGTCTTGGTCCATTTTATGTCGGGTTTACGGCGGATTATGCCAAGGCCCGAGCAGGGTACATCGGCCAGCACACGGTCAAACCTACAGTCAAATTCCGGGTTATGTACGAGTGCGTCTCCTACTGATGTCTTGAGGTTCACCCCAAGACGCTTTGCGTTTGCATTTATCAGCTCTGTGCGGTGTTCATGAAGGTCAAGAGCCGTCACCTTACCGCCTAAGTAAGCCGCAAAAACCGACTTTCCGCCGGGAGCGGCACAGAGGTCGAGAACACTCTCACCCCCATTTATACCGAGCGCCAGCACGCAGAGCTGAGACGCGCAGTCCTGAATTGTTACAAGGCCGTTCTTATAGGCCTCTGAGGCTGAAACACTTCCAGCTCCGCGCCATATAAGAGTGTAGGGCGAAATATCGGTTGCTTCAAAGCCCTCAGGCACCTCTGCCGCGTTAAGGCGGCAGTAGGTGGGCGGCTCAGTATTCATAGCCGCAAATAGCTTTTCCGCGTCGGGCTGCTCTCTTTGCCACTTCTTTACCAGCCATAGAGGCATGGAGTATTTAACGGCCAAAAGCTCGTCGCCCTTAAGCCCGTCGAGATAATCCCCGCCTTCAGCCGCTTTTCTGAGAACAGCGTTGACGTAGGCCGCTGAGCTTGAATGGCCGTATCGCCTTGCCAGCTTGACGCACTCGTTCACCGTTGCGCCGGCCGGTATTTTATCCATAAAGCGCAGACTGTAGATTCCGATACGCAGGATATTCAAAATATATACCGAAAGCTTTTTCAGCTTAACAGTTGAAAGCTTGGATATAATGTGGTCGAGAAAGGCGCGGTTACGCATTACGCCAAGGCACAGGCGGCTACAGAGAGCGCTGTCGCGCCCGCCCATACCGGCGGCATTAAGCTCCTCCTCGAGAGCGAGGTTAAGGTACGCCCCCTCATTTTCCACCTTTACAAGAACCTTCAGCGCAGCTTCGCGCGGCATCGAAAGCGCCATGATTACCGCCTTCTGCCTCTGCTGTTAGCTAAGGCCATGAACCTCAAGAGGTTTGCCAGCGATACCGCGGCGGCAGCCACATAGGTCATGGCCGCACTGCCGAGAACCTTTTTGACCATTGGCACCTCGTCGCTATCAAGATACCCGCTGCCGCCGAGTATTCTGATAGCGCGGTTCGACGCGTTGAACTCCACGGGCAGGGTTATGAACTGGAACAGCACGCTGGCCGCGAAGAACAGTATGCCGATGTTCATCATAAGTGTGCTCAGCTCCGCAAAGGCGTAGAGCATGAAGCCTAAGATAATGAGATACGGGCCAAAGCGGCAGCCGATGTTAGCCACGGGAACGATAGCGTTTCTGACCTTAATTGGCACATATCCGCGGGCGTACTGCACGGCATGGCCTGCCTCATGGGCCGCTACGCCGACCGCCGCTACGGACGCGGAGTCACGCACGGAATCTGACAGACGGATCACGTTAGCCTTAGGGTCAAAGTGGTCTGTGAGATTACCGGCTATGGCCTCTATTCTCACATTTTGCAGGCCGTTTTCGTCAAGTATCATGCGCGCCGCCTGAGTTGCGGTGAGACCGCGGCGGGTCGCCACCTTAGAGAAACGGTTATAGGTGGAGTTCACTTTTGCACTGGCCACCATTGAGAATATGGCCGCTATTATTACAAGCAGATACATACGTTTACCTCCCTAATTTTTCGCCTTTATCTATTTTATGCCCGCGGAGGTATTCCTTGGCAGGCATTTTTTTCTTTCCCTCGGGCTTGAAGCTGTCTATTCTTACAGCCCCCTCGCCGCAGGCAACTACAAGGGCATCATCGGAGGAGATGACCTCGCCCGGCTCCCCGCTACCCTCCGCTATAGTCACGCGGTCAATAACGATGCGCTTGCCGCCAAGGAACGTGAAGGCCATAGGCCAGGGATTAAGGCCCCGAACCCGGTTCTTTATTTCCTGAGCTGAGTTACTCCAGTCTATTTCTCCCTCGGCCTTTGTTAGCATATGGGCATAAGTAGCTTTTGAATCATCCTGCTTTTCTGCCTTTGCTTCGCCGCCTTCTATCAGCCTCACGGTTTCGAGCAAGACCTTACCGCCAAGCTCAGCAAGCACGTCGTGGAGCTCGCCGCTGGTCTGTTCATCGCCTATCTCGACCTCAGCCTTCATAATCATGTCACCTGTGTCGAGGCCTTTTTCCATATACATTGCCGTTATTCCTGTGCGCTTATCGCCCGCCATAACAGCCCGCTGAATTGGCGCGGCGCCGCGAAAGCGCGGCAGCAGAGAGGCGTGCATATTCACGCAGCCGTACTTCGGAAAATCAAGAACATATTCCGGGAGTATCTTTCCGTAGGCCACCACCACGATAAGCTCAGGACGTAATTCTTCCAGCAGCGGGAGAATGGCGTTATCCTTCAGTGTTTCCGGCTGATACACCTGAATGCCCTGCGACAAGGCATATGCCTTTACAGACGTCGGGATAAGCTCCATATGCCGCCCCTGCGGCTTATCGGGCTGAGAAATAACTCCTACTATCTCATTTTCGCCGTCTTCGCACAGGGCCTTGAGGTTTTCCTTTGCAAACTCGGGAGTACCCATAAAAAGTATTTTCATTAAATCACCTTAATCTTCTATATCTACAAAGCGGATTACCTTTTCTACATAGAGTGTCCCGTCGAGGTGATCGCACTCATGACAGAGACAGCGGGAGTAAAGGTCCTCGCCTGTGTATTCAAAGCGCTTTCCGTTGCGGTCATAGGCAATGACCGTGGTCTTTTTCGGTCTTTCTACCTCACCGGCCTTCCCCGGCACACTGAGGCAGCCCTCTGTGTCAACATAGCTGCCCTCGGTCTTTATGATAGTAGGGTTCACCAGCTCCAGCATTTTATTGTCCTCAAGAGCGATGACAACGGCTCTTTTTAGTATTCCCACCTGAGGTGCTGCAAGACCAACTCCGTTTGCAAGGCGAAGAGTCTCCTTCATATCGTCCAGAAGTGAATGGAGTCTTTCATCAAACTCCTCTACCTGACGGCACTTCTTTTTAAGGCAGGGGTCGCCTATCTCTCTGATCTTTCTGTATGCCAAGTAAATCAGCCCTTTCTAATTCATGCTGTTTGGGTTTATATCTATTGTTATGAGCAGATCTGAGCCGCTTTTTGCGTGCTCTTTTCTGCCTATCCGCTTTAATAGTGGCATCAGTTCACTCACGGAGGAACATTTCAGCCACACGCGGTAACGGCAGCGCCCCTGAATTTTTGCTATCGGTGCCTCACCTCCGCCGTAAACTGCAGCCTTGACCCCACGGGACTCAATGGCTTCGCGTATATCCTTAATGGCAGTCTCAGCGGCCTTGGCGGCCTCCTCTTTCACTGAGGAGCTGAAAATTATATTCACCAGCTTGCAGAACGGAGGATACATAAATATCCGGCGATATTCTATCTCCTCTCGGTAAAATGCCTTATAATCCTGCTTTGCGGCAAGCCTCAGAGTAGAATTATCAGGAGAATAGGTCTGTACGATAGCCCGTCCCCTTATCTCGCCTCTTCCGGCCCTGCCGCATACCTGAGTTACCAGATTAAAGGTACGTTCAGCCGCCCGGAAGTCGTTCATGTTAAGTGCCGAATCCGCCGACAGTACGCCCACGAGCGTAACATTCTCGAAGTCCAGCCCTTTGGCCACCATCTGCGTACCGAGAAGGATATCGGCGTCCTGCCTGCGGAAGCTTTCCACAAGGCGTTCGTGACTGCGCTTTCCGGCAGTGGTATCCATATCCATGCGCAAGATCCCGGCATCGGGGAAGATATCGCTTAGCTGTGCTTCAGCCTTCTGAGTGCCCTTGCCGAAGTCCTTGACTTTAGTGCCGCCGCACTCAGGGCAGTGCGAGGGCACAGGCTCGGTGTGGCCGCACATATGGCAGACCATCGAGTTGCCGCTGAGATGATACGTCAGCGAGACGCTGCAGTCCGGGCAGGTAAACACATGCCCGCATTCGCGGCAGGAAACAAAGGTGGAATATCCCCGGCGGTTCAGGAGCAATATGCTCTGCTCTTTATTTTTAAGGTTTTCGCTGATCTCGCAGGTAAGCCTGCGGCTCAGCACGGTCTTATTGCCTTCGGCAAGCTCCTTTCGCATATCTATGAGCTCAACCTCGGGCAGCGGATTTTTATTATACCGCTCAGTTAATTCTATTAATTCGTAGGCTCCGCGCTCAGCCAGGCAGTAGGTCTCAACTGCCGGAGTGGCCGAAGCCAGCACTATTTTGCATTTATTAAGTCTGCCGCGCATAAGAGCAATATTTTTTGCGTGATAACGCGGCGTGGTTTCGGATTTATATGACGGGTCGTGTTCTTCGTCTACTATTATCAGCCCTAAATTCTCGCAGGGGGCAAATATGGCGCTTCTGGCACCCACTATGATCTTAGCGTCCCCCCGCTTTATTCTGCGCCATTCGTCCAGTCTTTCGCCCATAGAGAGAGCGCTGTGCACCACCGCAACCACATCGCCGAAGCGGCGGTAGAAGCGGTCGGTTATCTGTGAGGTCAGGGCGATCTCCGGCACAAGTATGATTACCTGTTTGTCTCTTGCAAGGACCTCTGCGGCGCAGTGCATATATACCTCGGTTTTTCCGCTGCCGGTCACGCCGTGCATCAGAAAAACATCACTTTCGTGACTTAAAATCGCTTCCACAGCCCTGCCTTGCTCCTCAGTCAAGGGCTTTGGCAGGTCAGCGGGCTTGTTTAAATCGGCAGGCCGACGCAGCACCTCGAGATTTTTATAGGCCGCAAAACCTTTTTCCACGAGAGCGTCTACCGCGCTTCGGCTCGCACCGACGGCGGCTTCAATGTCCATAGCGGTGTACTCCCCACCCTCAGCGAGCAGATCAATGACCGCGGCCTGAGAGGGGGCTTTGAGTGCTATTCTGCGGCTTAGCTCATAGGGATCCTCCGAGCCGCAGTAATAGACCACCCTTATATATTTCTCGTTAGCTTTTTGCTTTTCTTTAACGCTTTTTTCCAGAATTTCGTTTTTCACGAGGGCAGAAATTATCTGACTTACGCCCTTCCCCATCTCAGCGCGAAGCTGCTCTGTCTCGCAGCTTCCGCCGCTGTCACGGATAAGGGAAATAAGCCTTTTTCTCTTGGCGCTTTTGGCGATAAACTCCTGACCCTCAGGGCTATCGGCCTTAGGCGTCAGCGACACGCACTCAAGAAACTTCATCTCAAGCCCCGGCGGCAGAAACAGGTGGGCCGCCTGAGTAAAGGTACAGAAGCAATTCTCACTTATATACCGGCTAAGAGCTATTGTTTCCCTGCTCAGAACCGGCTCATCGTCTATAGGGCGGGCAAGCTCCTTGAGTTGAAGCCGGTCGGTCTCCTCCAGCATATCTGTGACGTAGGCCTCCATCTGGCGGTCGGCCACGCCGAAGGGAACCTTGACCCTCATACCGATCTTTATTCTTCCCTCATATTTTTCGGGAACACGGTAATGAAACTCTCTATCAAGTGACGGGGAGGGGCTGTTTATAAAAACCTGAACGACACAAGCCATCAGGCCTCACCCCTTTTTTTACGCAAAAGCTCCGCGGCCTCGGAAAGTATCGCGTCGGCGACCTCCTCCTTGCTGCCGTTAAGCTCCGCGTTTTCCCGGCCGTCGGCAAAAAGCAGCGTCACAACGTTTGTGTCAGTGCCGAAGCCTGCCCCCGGAGTGTTGAGATTGTTGGCGGCAATTATATCAAGATTTTTATTCTTCAGCTTACGCGCTGCGCTCTCTATAAGCTCCCGTGTTTCCATGCAAAAGCCGGCCAGCACCTGGCCCTCGGTTTTATTCTTCCCAAGCTCGGCCAGAATATCGCGGGTACGCTCAAGTTTTATTTCTGAAGCACCGGCCTCTTTCTTTATCTTATCGCCGCTGACAGAGGCCGGACGGAAATCTGCCACTGCCGCTGTCTTAACGATTATATCAAAGTTCTCACTGCGGCTCGTGACTGCTTCATACATCTCCTCCGCGGTGGTGACGCTTATTACCTCCGCGCCCATCGGTGCGGAAATATTGACCGGACCGCTCACCAGCACGACCTCCGCTCCGCGCATGGCCGCGGCCTTTGCCGCCGCGTAACCCATTTTTCCGCTTGAGCCGTTGGTGATATAGCGCACCGGATCAATGGCCTCTCTGGTAGGGCCGGCGGTCACGAGGATCTTAAGGCCTTTTAAGTCCTTCGGGCGGCCTATCTCAAAGTCCACTCTTTCAACTATAGCCTCAGGCTCAGGCAGACGCCCGGCGCCTACGGAGCCGCAGGCAAGAAGGCCGCTGTCGGGCTCCATGAAGATATAGCCATGTGCCCTGAGCCGCGCCATATTCTCCTGCACAATTGGGTTTTCATACATATTGGTGTTCATGGCGGGAACTATAATGACCGGCGCTTTTGTTGCCATAACAGTGGTAGAAACCATATCGTCGGCTATGCCCCATGCTATTTTACCGATGATATTCGCCGTCGCCGGAGCTATCACAAAGGCGTCGGCCCGCTGGGCCAGAGATATGTGAGCAATCTCCGTCACCTCGGGCTCCTCAAACATATCGGTCACTACCGGCGTTTTAGTTATAGAGCGGAAGGACAGCGGCGTCACAAACTCCTGCGCGTGCTTCGTCATAATAACGTCAACCCTTGCGCCCTTTTTAACTAAGCCGCTGGCTATACTCACGGCCTTGAAGGCGGCAATGCCGCCGGTAACGCAGAGTACAATATTCTTTCCCTTAAGCACTTTGCTGCCTCCTTTCGGGCCTTATTCCTCGGTTGCTGCCTGCTCGGCTTCAATAGCCTCATCAGTCAGTATGGGATGAACATAGCCCTCGGATATCTCCTTGATAGCCATGCTCACAGCCTTGTCGCAGCTGCCTGCCGCAGCCAGCTGGCGGGCACGCTTGCTTGTGGCAACCACCAGAGAATAGCGGGAATCAAACTCGCCCATAAGTTTTTTGATTTCAGGATACAGCATATCGATTACTCCTTTAAAATTTATTTCGTGAAATTTTCTATAAACTCTATATTTTTAGGCATAAAGCACTTTTCAGCCTCTACAATAGCCTCAAGCCGACGAACGGCGCTGTCGATATCATCGTTAAGCAGCATATAGTTATATTTTCCGGCCCGCTTAAACTCCTGTTCCGCCTTGTGAAGCCGGGCGGCAACCTTTTCTTCACTCTCGGTGCCGCGGCCCACGAGCCGTTTTTTCAGTTCCTCCATGGACGGCGGGCACACAAATATATAGACTCCCTCGGGATAGTGTGCACGGACCTGCCTGGCGCCGGCGCGCTCTATCTCAATAATAACGTCCCGGCCGTTTTCTAACTGTTCGAGCACCTTATCCTTTGGCGTGCCATAGTAATTGCCGCAGTATTCCGCGTGCTCCAAAAAGCCGCCGCGGGCTATTCCGGCCCTGAACTCATCCACAGTCATAAAGTGGTAGCTCAAG
>JAFLUQ010000230.1 GCA_022508735.1 Oscillospiraceae bacterium
TTAAGGACGGCGAGGTTCTTATCGTTGACGAATTCACCGGCCGTATCATGATCGGTCGCCGCTACAGCGACGGTCTGCATCAGGCTATCGAGGCAAAAGAGGGCGTTGAGGTTGCCCGTGAGAATAAGACTCTCGCGTCTATCACGTTCCAGAACTACTTCCGCCTTTACGGCAAGCTCAGCGGCATGACCGGTACTGCCAAGACCGAGGAGGAAGAGTTCCGTGGAATTTACGGCCTTGACGTTGTGGAGATCCCCACAAACCGCCCAATAGCCCGCTTTGATCAGAACGACCGCGTATATAAGAACGTGCAGGCAAAGTATAACGCCGTTGTGGAGGAGATCGCCGCGGCCCATGCCACCGGGCAGCCGGTGCTGGTGGGCACGGTATCAATTGACAAATCTGAAATACTCAGCCGTATGCTTAAGGCCAAGGGCATAAAGCATCAGGTATTGAACGCCAAGCAGCACGATAAGGAGGCTCAGATAATCGCCCAGGCGGGCAAGAAGGGAGCCGTTACCATAGCCACCAACATGGCCGGCCGCGGTACGGATATATCCTTGGGCGGTAACGCCGAGTACCTTGCAAGAAACGAGATGCTCCGCCTCGGCTACAGCGATGAGATCATCGCCGAGGCTACCGGCTATGCGGAGACCGACGATCAGGAGATACTCGAGGCCCGCGCCAAATACGGCGAGCTGTTTAAGCAGTATCGCGATGAGATAGCCCTTGAAGCCGACGAGGTCCGTTCTTTGGGCGGACTTTACATCATAGGCACCGAACGCCATGAGGCCCGCCGTATAGACAATCAGCTCCGCGGCCGAAGCGGCCGTCAGGGCGACCCGGGCAAGAGCATCTTCTTCATTGGTCTTGACGACGATCTTATGCGTCTGTTCGGCGGCGAGCGGATAGAAAAAATGGTAAACACCATGGGTCTGCCCGACGACGAGCCTATCGAGCAGAAGTTCCTCACTTCGGCCATTGAGAACGCCCAAAAGAAGATAGAGGGCAGGAACTTCGGAATAAGAAAGTACGTCCTTCAGTACGACGACGTAATGAATCAGCAGCGTGAAATAATTTACGGCCAGCGCAATAAGGTCATAAATGGTGAAGACCTGCGCGAGACCATTCACGGCATGATCGACGAAATAATCAAGGCCGCTGTAGATACCTACTGCAACGCTCAGTATCCCGATGACTGGGATCTTCCGGGCCTTTACGACTACGTGGAAAAGCTGTTTGTGGACAAGGGTGCCCTGCACTACAGCCGCGAGCAGTTCAACAATATAGATAAAGAAACTGTTACAGATGACCTTCATCGCCTGGCCGACGAGCGCTACTCCGCTCAGGAGGCTCTGTTCGGCGCCAATATGCGTGAGGTCGAGCGTGTGATATTGCTCCGCGCCGTAGACAGCCACTGGATGGATCATATCGACAATATGGATCAGCTCAAAAACGGCATAAATCTGCGGGCCTACGGCCAGCATAACCCCGTGGACGAATATAAGTTCCTGGGCTTCGATATGTTTGAGGAAATGGTGGCCGCTATTCGCGAGGATACCGTGCGTTACATCATGAATGTTAAGCCGAGAGTTCAGCAGCCGATACAGAGAGTGCAGGTGGCTAAGCCCACCGTCGCCAGCCACGGCGACGACGGCAGCGTTACGAAGCGCCCCGCGGTGCGCAAGACGGAAAAGGTGGGCCGCAACGATCCCTGTCCCTGCGGCAGCGGCAAGAAATATAAGAACTGCTGCATGGCTAAAGACGAGGAGGCAGCCAATCAATGATAGTTGAGTATGATAGATACAAGCAGGAGCTCTCCGCCATGGAGGGCCCCATAGCCGAGCTGGGCTCCGCGCTTAATATTGAGGGCGCAAAGGCCGAAATGGCCGAGCTGGAGAAAAAGACCCTTGAGCCTGATTTTTATGCCGAGCCCGAAAAGAGCCAGAAGGTACTGCAGAAGATAAAGCAGTTAGGGGCAAAGATCAAGGGCTATGAGGACATGCAATCCTCGTGGGAGGACCTCTCTACACTTGTGGAGCTGGCCATCGCCGAAGACGACGACAGCCTTCTTGACGAGATAAGAAGCGACTTTGAGGCTTTGGAACAGAATGTTGAAAACACTAAGCTGGAGACTCTGCTCTCCGGCCCATATGACAAATCCAACGCCATTATCACCCTCCACGCCGGAGCCGGCGGAACAGAGGCGCAGGACTGGTGCCAGATGCTGTACCGCATGTATCAGATGTGGGCCGAGCGACGCGGCTTTGCGGTGTCTACCCTTGACTTTCTGGACGGTGACGAGGCAGGCCTTAAGAGCATAACTATATTGGTAGAGGGCCTTAATGCCTACGGCTATGCCAAGTGCGAGAAGGGCGTTCACCGTCTGGTGCGCATTTCCCCCTTTGACGCGGCGGGCCGGCGGCACACCTCCTTTGCCTCTGTCGAGGTCATGCCTGACATTGAGGACGATATTGAAATAAACATCAACCCCGACGACCTGAAGATCGACA
>JAFLUQ010000231.1 GCA_022508735.1 Oscillospiraceae bacterium
CGGTCTTGGGCTCGCCGGAGTAGGAGGGCAGGGGATTTCCGTCGCCCATGTAGGTGTGAATAAAGTGACCCGTGCCTGCCTTGGGGCTATAGTAGCTGAAGGTGAACCGCTCGCAGGAGGAGGGGTCGCCGTCGGCGCTCTTAAGTATGGACAGAGCGTAGTTATAGCCTCCGTCAACCTTCATGATGCCGCTGATACGGGGGGTGTAGTTGGGGGCGTCCGGCTCAAACTCGCGGGTGCGCAGAGCCTGCTCAAAGGTCATCTGGCTGTTCATCAGGTCATAGATTGTGTCGGTCTGGTCGCCGTTGGTGACGATGGTTTTGTTGCCAAGCACGCGAACGGGAGCGTAGATTATCAGGCTCGGGTCCTCAAGCTTTGAGGGGTCAAAGGCCTGAGTGCGTATGCCGGCACCGTCCTCCACAAACACGCGGTTGCGGCTGTTAGAGCTGCGGCCCATGATGAAGTAAGCCGCAACGGCCTTTGCGCCGTCGGCGCTTCTGCCAAGCACAATGCCCCGCCCGGGGTAGGAGTTCTGCCTGAGGTCGTCAAAAAGATTGATTTTCATATTTATTCCTCCAGTTATTATTATCAAATTAAAAATATAGAAAAGCATGCCCCAGCGTTATGATGAGGGGAACTATTGACAACGCATAGGCCGCAAAGAGTATGCAATCGCTTTTCATGGTTTTTTCGCGCTTTCTTAGGCTTATTATCATCAGTATAAGAGAAATGACTGTGCCGATCAGAAAAACAAACGGCGCTATGAATACGTTATATGCCGCGGGACAATCCAGAATATCCATAACGATCTCCCAAAAGCCTGTGAGCCGGTCATGGGTAAACAGATAGTCCCACAGAAACATCTGGGTCATATGTAATATGTGCGCCGCCCAGTTCAGAACGGCGAAAACGGTGAGGATTCTTTTAAATGCCTTCATAGTCGGCCTCACATCTGAGCGCAGACCTGCTCCACGGCCTCGGGCAGAATGACCCACTCGGCCTCCTCCATAACGCGGCGCTGAAGGGTCTCGGCGGTGTCGTCGGGGTCAATATACACGGCCTTCTGCATAATGATCTTGCCGCCGTCAACGACCTCGTTGACGTAGTGCACAGTTGCGCCGGTGACCTTTACGCCGTAGTCGAGGGCCGCCTGATGCACGCGCAGGCCGTAAAATCCGTCGCCGCAGAAGGAGGGTATCAGCGAGGGATGAATATTGATTATTCTGTTCTCATACTCGCGCAGCAGCTCGCCGCCCAGGATAGCCAGAAAGCCCGCCAGCACAATGAGGTCTATGTTGTGGGTCTTCATGAACTCGGTAAGGGCTCGGTCGAAGCCGTCGCCAAGCTCCTTGCGGCTGATAACGGCGGTCTCTATGCCGACCTTTTCAGCCCGCTCCAGCGCAAACACGCCGGGCTTATTGCTGACAACAGCCACTATTTTGCCGCTCTTTATGATCCCGCTGTTTTGCGCGTCGATCAGCGCCTGAAGGTTTGTGCCTCCGCCGCTGACAAGCACTGCGATTTTTTTCATATCAATTCAATACCTTTCTCTCCGGCCTCAATCGTGCCGATCATATATGCCTGTTCGCCTTCCTCAGCAAGCACCGCTATGGCCTTTTCAGCCATATCAGCAGGGACGGCGGCGATCATGCCAATACCCATATTGAAGGTGTTGAACATATCACGCTCAGGGATATTGCCGGTCTTCTGTATGAGCTTGAATATGGGGAGTATCGGGAAGCTGTCTTTCTTAATGACCGCACGGCAGCCGTCCTTCAGCATGCGGGGGATGTTTTCGTAAAAGCCGCCGCCGGTGATGTGGGAGATGGCCTTTACGCCGCACTCGCTGATAAGGCGCAGGGCGGGCTTAACGTATATCTTTGTGGGTGTGAGCAGGGTTTCAAGAATGCTTGCTCCCAGTTCAGCATTATATACCTTCAGGTTTTCGGCGTTCTCCTCGGTTACATCAAACACCTTGCGCACCAGCGAGAAGCCGTTGGAGTGTACGCCGCTGGAGGCTATGCCGATAAGCACGTCTCCGGGGGCGAGAGCACTGCCGTCTATGATATTCTTCTTGTCAACGATGCCAACGGCAAAGCCGGCCAGATCGTACTCGTCCACCGGGTAAAAGCCGGGCATTTCGGCGGTCTCGCCGCCTATGAGGGCGCAGCCGCTCTTAAGGCAGCCGTCCGCCACGCCGCGTACTATGGACGCTACCTTCTCGGGTACGTTTTTGCCCACGGCCACGTAATCGAGGAAAAACAGGGGCTTCGCACCGCTGCATACAATGTCGTTGACGCACATGGCAACGCAGTCCTGACCGACGGTGTCGTGCTTGTCAGACAAAAAGGCGATCTTCAGCTTGGTGCCCACGCCGTCGGTGCCGCTGACGAGCACCGGCTCGTCGTAGTCGTTTTTATCAATGGCAAACAGGCCGCCGAAGCC
>JAFLUQ010000232.1 GCA_022508735.1 Oscillospiraceae bacterium
GGTATTAAGGCTCAACCTATAGTTTCTAATTTCACTTCTACGTACCAATCACGTACCAATTTCCCATGAACCCTTATGAAGATATAAAAACTTACATAGAAATCAAATTGCTCTCAACCCCTGTATTTATCAGCTTTTAAACCATTTTATAGAGATACATAGATTTACATGAAACAGCCCCGTAAATAACGATTCCTAATTTCATTTTATCTTAATCTCCTTTGGTTATCAGCATTTTTCGACATTTTCATATGTCTCTACGCCCTTTTTACGCCTTTTTTATATCACACCCTAAGATAAGACCAATGCGACAAGATATTATAGCATAAAGTCTCCTTTTTTTCAATCACGACATACGCAAAAACACCGCAAAAAACCCGCTCCCTCAGATTATCATCCGCAGGGAGCGGGCATACTTACTATATTCAAATTACCCGAAGAGACTCATGAGCTGTGCCACGATCAGTCCGCCGCCGGTGCCGACAACGTAACCGAGCAAAGCCATGATGATGCCCACGGGAACCAATGCACTGCTGTATGTGCCGGCAAGTACCGGCGCAGTAGCCGTTCCGCCGATGTTAGCCAGGGATGCCACGGCCGCCGTAAAGATATCGATCTTAAGCAGCTTTGCGAGAACAATCATAATTGCCACATGAATCACAAGGATGATCAGTCCGGCGAACAGCCATGCGGGAGCATTACCCATCGCGGAAAGATCTGCACGGGATGCAATCAGCGCAACAACGCTGTAGAGCATCACATTTGACACTTCCTCGGTTCCTCTGAGCTTGCCAAATGGTGTGAGCGCAAAGATCAATCCCAGCGCCGTTACCACGAGCACTGTCCATGTCGCCTTGTCTAAGAACGGCAGGACTTTGTTTATCTGGGTACCAAGTGCCTGAGAGACCGCTGAGACAAGCAATCCGGAACCCATAAGGATCATAATGTTATGCCACACGAGGGGCTGCGTGTTTGCCTTAGCCTCTTCCTCAAGGGCTGCGCCGACACTGTCAATAAGCTTAGTATCCGCCTTTGTCCATTTGTTGAACTTCTCGGAGAAGTTGATGGCCCAAAGCAGGAACATAACATAAAGCGTTGCGCAGATGGAGTCCATAACAAGCGCGTACGCCATGGAAGATTCGGGAACGTCCAAAGCCGCCTGAATAGCGAGCATATTGCCGCCTCCGCCCATCCAACTGCCGCACAGGGCACCGAGGGCTTTCCAGGCATCAGCACCCAGCACACCGTGCATGATAGCATAGGAAACAACAAACCCCAAACCGATAGATAACGTAGCCGAGAAGAAGCCGATCAGCATCTTCGGACCGAGCCGCAGAATTTTCTTCAGATCACAGCGCAGCAGCATGACGAACAGCATCGCATACAGAATCGGATTTTTCAATGCGTTGTATGCATCACCTGTGGCATCCAGATCCCACAGCTTAATCGTACAGAAAAACATAAGACCAAGATAGATCAGCACGATAGGCGGTGCGAACTTAAAAACTTTCTGGGCCGTCGGCCCCTTAAATATTCTCGGTAAAAAGACCAGCACGGATGCTATAAACAGCAGTGCTGCAATATACATGAAACCATCTTTAATCATTGTCCTACTCCTTTACACATTTAATATACTTTATAAATTATTTTAATCGCTCAAGTACCCGCAGAAGATATTCCCAGCATCGCTCTACGGATTTAATCTCGAGTTGTTCGTCCGGTGTATGGACATTTTTCATATTGGGACCAATTGAAACCATATCGGCCCCTTCCAGCTTTTCGGCCAGAATCCCGCATTCAAGCCCGGCGTGAATCGCACAAATCTGCGGTTTGCTGCCGTACATCTCCGCGTACGTCTCTATCATTATGTCGCGAAGCGGGGAGACCTGCCGATATTCCCATGCAGGATAATCATCCGACAGCGTTGCCGTGCCCCCTGTGCTCCCAATTAGTGCCTTGAGACGCCGCACGGTCTCAACCTTGCCGTAATCCGTATTGGAGCGGATCATGAAACCGAGATTCAACGCGTCTTTTTCCAGTGAAACACTACCCAGATTCGACGATGTCTGCACAAGGAAAGGAATATCCGTACTGATTGCCAAAACGCCGTTCGGTGCAAGCAATAGCGTCGAAATCAACATATTGCCGGAAGTGCCGTCAAGACATGTTTCCGGGATAAGCGTATTGACCGCAGAAACGCACACATTGGGCTCCGTCCGGGTGCAGGCTCTTTGGAGCTCCGAGTTGTACGACGCAAGAATGCTGTCAAATTCTTCTTCCTTAGTATTGTCAATGCAGATCACCGTTTCCGCTGTCTGCGGGATCACATTCAGTCTTCCCCCGGCTGAAAACCCGGCAATACCCACGCGAATGTGCCTGCTCAGATCATAAAGAAATTCCGCCAGAACAAGCGCGGCGTTCTTGCGGTTTTTGCCGATATCGA
>JAFLUQ010000233.1 GCA_022508735.1 Oscillospiraceae bacterium
TCGCCCGGTATTTACTATGAGCAGAAGTTCGACAAGGACGGTAAAAAGCTCATCAGTTCGACTGTCATACCCAACCGCGGCGCGTGGCTCGAATACGAAACAGACAGTAACGATATCTTCTACGTCCGTATCGACCGTAACCGTAAGATCCCTGTAACTGTACTCATAAAGGCTCTGGGTCTTGAATCTGATCAGCAGATCATAGACCTGTTCGGTGAGGACGAAAAGATCCTTGCCACACTTACCAAGGACGTTTCCACCGATAACCGTGAGAAGGCTCTCTTTGAGATCTACGCCAAGCTCCGTCCCGGTGAGCCGCCCACATTCGACAGCGCAAATTCCCTGCTTATGGGCCTGTTCTTTGACGCAAAGCGTTACGATCTGGCCAAGGTAGGCCGCTATAAGTATAACAAAAAGCTGGCAATTGCCGCCAGAATTGCCGATCAGATATCCGTTGAGACCATAGCTGACCCAAGAAGCGGCGAGATAATCGTAGAGGCCGGCAGCAAGATAAGCCGCGCCGCTGCTGAGCTTATTGAGGAAGCAGGTATAAACCGCGTTATCGTAAACAACGGTGAGAAGGATATCGTGGTATTTGGCAACAATATGGTAGATCCCGAAAAGTACGCCGGTATCAGCCTTTACGATATTACACATGAAAAGGTGCGCCGCGCTGTGCTTGACGCTATTATCGAAGAAGCCGGCGGCGACATTGATGAGATCAAGCGCCTCGCTGACGATCGCCTTGACGAGCTTGTTCCAAAGCATATCGTGGAGGACGATATTTTCGCCTCTATTAATTACTGCATGAATTTGGCTCACGGTATCGGCAGTGACGACGATATCGACCATCTTGGAAACAGACGTCTGCGCAGCGTGGGCGAGCTGCTTCAGAACCAGTTCCGCATCGGCATCTCCCGCATGGATCGCGGCGTCCGCGAGAGAATGAGCATTCAGGAGCTGGATATTGTAACGCCCCAGTCTCTGATAAATATTCGCCCCGTAGTGGCGGCCATAAAGGAATTCTTCGGTTCATCCCAGCTGTCTCAGTTCATGGATCAGAACAATCCTCTGGCCGAGCTTACGCACAAGCGCCGTCTTTCTGCCCTTGGCCCGGGCGGTCTTTCCAGAGAGAGGGCCGGCTTCCAGGTGCGTGACGTGCACTATACACACTACGGCAGAATGTGCCCCATTGAGTCTCCTGAAGGTCCGAACATCGGTCTTATCAGCTCCCTTTCCACCTATGCGAGAATAAACGAGTACGGCTTCATTGAGGCCCCCTACCGCAAGGTCGTTAAGGGTAAGGGCATAATCACCGACGAAATTGAATATATGACAGCGGATGTTGAGGATAACTACGTTGTGGCTCAGGCCAACGAGCCCATTGAAGAGGGTGAAGAAGGCGCACGCTTTGCCAATAACAAGGTTTCCGCCCGCTATCGCAATGAGATCATCGAGGTTCCTGCCTCCGATATTGACTATATGGACGTTTCGCCCAAGCAGGTCGTATCTGTGGCGACGGCCATGATCCCCTTCCTTGAAAACGATGACGCTAACCGTGCGCTCATGGGCTCTAACATGCAGCGTCAGGCCGTTCCGCTGCTCCAGCCGCAGTCCCCCATTATCGGTACAGGTATGGAGTATAAGGCTGCCAAGGACTCCGGCGTTGTTGTGCTGGCAAAGCGCGACGGCGTTATAGAAAAGGTCAGCGCCGACGAGATCGTTATAAAGACGAAAAACGGTGAGCGCGACACCTACAGACTTTTGAAGTTCATGCGCTCCAACCAGGGCACATGTATAAACCAGCGCCCCATCGTAGAGGTAGGCGAAGCCGTTAAGGCCGGTGAGATCATCGCCGACGGCCCTTCCACCAGCAACGGTGAGATAGCTCTGGGCCGCAATGTGCTCATCGGTTTCATGACATGGGAAGGTTATAATTACGAGGACGCGGTTCTTCTTAACGAGAACCTTGTCCGCGACGACGTTTTCACTTCTGTACACATTGAGAAATACGAGTCCGAGTCCCGCGATACAAAGCTGGGCGCGGAAGAAATAACCCGTGATATACCCAACGTGGGCGACGATGCCCTTAAGAACCTTGACGAGCGCGGAATAGTCCGCATCGGCGCAGAGGTTCACCCCGGCGACATTCTCGTTGGTAAGGTTACGCCCAAGGGCGAGACAGACCTTACCCCCGAGGAGAGACTGCTCCGCGCAATTTTCGGTGAGAAGGCCCGCGAGGTCCGCGACACCTCTCTCCATGTGCCGCATGGCGAGGCAGGTATTATTGTGGACGTTAAGGTGTTCACCCGCGAGAATAACGACGAGCTGCCTCCGGGAGTAAACGAGCTTGTCCGCGTATACATCGCCCAGAAGCGCAAGATCAGCGTGGGCGATAAGATGGCCGGCCGCCACGG
>JAFLUQ010000234.1 GCA_022508735.1 Oscillospiraceae bacterium
GGATGCGTTCACCCGAAGGATCAGAAGGCTAAGACCTGCTTCAAGAGCATACGCAGGCTTGAGATTCCCGAAATTCTGGTGTTTCCCCTGTCTCAGCACATCGGCGCACCTTGTAAGCCATTGGTGGCCAAGGGTGACAGGGTGTTAAAGGGAATGAAAATTGCCGACAGCGACGCCTTCGTTTCCGCACCCATACATTCCTCCGTTTCCGGCGAGGTGCTTGCCATCGAGCCGCGCCCCGTGCCTAGCGGGCAGGAGGTCATGTCCATCGTGATAAAAAACGATTTTGCAGATGAGCCGGATCCATCTATAAAGCCTATCGACTACACCAAGGTGAAGCCTGACGATATCCCCGCCCTCGTCCGCGAGGCCGGAATTGTGGGTATGGGAGGAGCCACCTTCCCCACCCACGTGAAGCTCTCGCCCGCGCCGGGCAAGAAGATCGACACCGTTATCGTAAACGGCGCCGAGTGCGAGCCTTACCTGACCAGCGACCACCGTGTTTTGCTTGAATCCCCCGATGAGGTCATCATGGGACTTAAGATCATACTCTACCGCTTTGGCATAGACAACGGTCACATCGCCATAGAGGAAAACAAGCCCGACGCCATAGACTTACTCAGCGGCCTCTGCGACAAGGAGAAGGGTCTCAAGGTGGATACTCTTAAGAAAAAGTACCCACAGGGCGGCGAAAAGCAGCTCATATATGCGGTTACAAAGCGTAAGGTACCGCTGGGCGGTCTGCCCGCCGACGTTGGCGTTGTTGTGGTAAACGTGGACACCTGCACGGCCATCGCCCGTAAATTCATGCACGGCACGCCCCTCACCCGCCGCATAGTTACCGTAGTGGGCGGCTCGATAGCCGACCCCTGCAACTACAAGGTTCGCATCGGTACTCCGGTTGACTTTATAATTGAAAGAGCAGGCGGCTTCATTGAGGAGCCGAAGAAGGTAATCATGGGCGGCCCCATGATGGGTCCCACACAGTTCCGGCTTGACGTGCCCATAATCAAGGGTACCAGCGCCATACTCTGCCTCACTGAAAAAGAGGTGGAGCTTCCAAAGGAAGGCCCCTGCCTTCGCTGCGGAAAGTGCGTGGATCACTGCCCCATGGGGTTGATGCCGCTGTACCTTTGCGACAGCGCACGGCTCAATGACTACGAGACCTGCGAGGAATACAAGATCACCGCCTGCATCGAGTGCGGCAGCTGCAACTACGGCTGCCCGGCCAAGCGGCAGCTCGTTCAGAGCATACGCCTTGGCAAGCAGGAGGTCATGGGAATAATCAAAAAACGACAGGAGGCGGAGAAGAATGGAAAATAATAACGCCGAAATCAAAGTCGAAAAAGTTGAGACCGTTGAAGCAGCAGAAAAACCCGCTAAGCCTGCGGCTGCTGCCAAGCCCGAAAAAAAGGAAGAGCCTGAGAAGAAACTGCTTACGGTATCCTCCTCTCCCCACGTTCGCGGGCGCGACACCATACCCGACACCATGCTTGACGTTATTCTGGCCCTTATGCCGGCGGCCTTTGCCAGCGTATACTTCTTCGGCCAGAGGGCACTAGCTGTCATATTGGTATCAGTGCTGAGCTGTGTGGCCTTTGAGCTGCTTTACAGATTCGTAGCTAAAAAAGACGTCACAATAAACGATTACAGCGCGGTAGTGACCGGCATGCTGCTGGCCTTTACGCTCCCGGCGTCCACCCCCTACCCTATGGTGGTTATCGGCGCGTTTGCAGCCATAATCATAGCAAAACAGTTATTCGGCGGCCTTGGTCAGAATTTCATGAACCCTGCCCTCGTGGGCCGAGCCTTCCTGCTGGCTGCCTTCCCGTCTCAAATAACCACATGGCCGGTCGGCCGGGTAGACATTTTCTCCGCTGCAGATGCGGTGACTGCCGCCACTCCCCTTTCCACGGAGTACGCGGGCAAGCTGCCCACTGCCTTTGAGCAGTTCGTCGGCCGCATGACCGACGGCGGAGCTATAGGCGGCTCTCTCGGCGAGACCTGTGCCGCCGCACTCATCTTAGGCGGAATATACCTGCTTGTGCGCCGCGTTATCTCATGGCGAATACCCGTGTGCTACATAGCAGCCGTGGCGCTTATGAGCTTTATCCCCGGCAAAAACCCCGCCTTTCAGGGCGCTCCGCTTCTGTTTGTGCTGAGCGGCGGTGTTATGCTCGGCGCTATCTTCATGGCTACCGACTACACCACGTCTCCCACCACCAAGTGGGGCCAGATAATATACGGCCTCGGCTGCGGCGTTATCACGGGCGTTATTCGCCTGTTCGGCAGCTATCCCGAGGGCGTTACCTACGCCATACTTATCATGAATGTGCTGACTCCTCTTCTTGACAAGTGGACGCGGCCCAGAGTATTCGGGGAGGTAAAAGCGAAATGAAAGACTT
>JAFLUQ010000235.1 GCA_022508735.1 Oscillospiraceae bacterium
GGCCACATTTGTCAGGTAAAGGCGGCTGTAAACAGGGGAAATGGAGTAGCCGTCGCCGATGGGCTCAAAGGTGAACTGCTGGTTTGTGCCGGCGGCCAGAGTATACTGGATGATGGGTGTTCCGTTATCGCGCCGCCAGTCAAGTACGTCGGCGGCGAGGCCTGTAGCCCTGTTGATCAAAGCATAGGTCTTGTTACCGACCTTGCGCATGAGCCAAAGCTGATAATCACTGCCGTTGTCATCGGCGAGGAAGAGCTTTGTGGCGAGAATCTGCTGGGTGGGAGTGGAGATTTTTTCCTCAGTTGTGCCGTCATCCTTGGTGACAGTTTCAACAAGGTCTTCTTCAGGCAGAGACTGAGCAGTGAGATACCGACCGTCCAGACTGATTTTATACCATCCCTCTGTCATTTCAGAAAAGGTATTGGTGTAGGCGATAGTGTCGTCGCCTGTCTGCAGGTCAAAGGGCAGGGTCTCTGCCAGCTTGTCAGCCCCGATAAAGGTTGTTCCGTCCACGAGAACGGAGCCCTCCTCGCCGGGGATAAAAACCAACTCCGGATCGGCGAAGGTGCCGCCGCTTACAAGTCCGGTCTCCTCGTCGTATGCTATGGTGTAGCCCATAGCGTTAAGCACCGCGCGGAGTGGAACAAGGTTACCTTCTACTTCTGGCACGGGGGTGCCGCTCTGAGTTACCTGTTTTACTTCGTTCCCGTCAACTGTGATAACCACTGCTTGGGACGCAGAACCAAAGGCCAGCAAGAAGCACAGCGTCAGAGAGAGAAGCAGAAATGTGTGTTTTTTCATAAGTATTCTCTCCTTTTTTATTGTTACCTATATTGTACTCTTTTGATATATGTTTGTCAATAGTAAGAATCCATTTACGGTATGCTGTGCACTGTATCGCGATGGCCGCGCCCTTTATTTGTATAAAAGAAGCTCTTTTTTATTATCCTTTAGCGGCTTTAGCGTAGTCCTTGGGCGTATAGCCATAGCGCCGCTTGAATATGCGGAAAAAGTTCGGTATGTCATTGAAGCCGCAGGCGGAGGCCACCTCATACATCTTTTTGTCCGGGTCGGAACGTATCAGTTCACGGGCTCGTTCAAGACGCGCCCAGATAAGCTCATCCTTTGGCGATGCATGAAAGAAATGTGAATACAGTCTGTAGAATTGAGTCCGTGAAAGGCCGAAGTCATGGATAAGCCCATCGATATCAGGAACATTAACTAAATCTGAAAGGTAGATCGCGCGCAGCGAGGTCATTTTATTAAGAACGTCAACATTTGCTTCCTTTTCCTGCTCGGTGCCTCGGGATATAGCCACCAGCAAACGAAGAATAAGTGAGTTGATCGCTTTATCGTAGCCTCGGCGCCGCTCGGCATCCTCATTTAAAATGTCAAGCAGAATATGGTTTATTTCCATGCAGTTGTCAGGATACAGTATGCGATTAGTGCCTATCGCAAGCTCCTGAAATATGTCCTCCGGCGCGTAAAAGCCTATATAGCTGTTGATAAAGCCGTTCAAGGTGATGTAATTGTGGGGAGTCCCTCCCGGATACAGGATGCAGGCTCCGGAGTCGACCGCTTCACCGTTTACAATCGCAGGTCCCTGAAAATAGAAAAACGCGTGCTGAGAAAGTGTCCACTGAAAATGCAGACCTTTTAATTCATGAACATTGTAACCCACATTAACAAAACCTATATCCTTCATAACAATCACCCCTTATGACAATTATTTATAGTAAATTTGCCACTGCGGCTATATTGATCTCCAATTTATAGCTTATTATATCATATTTGGGACAAAAAAGCAAGAAAAATGTACAAAGTGCAATTGAATAAAAAAGGGCATAATGATATAATTCTTTTATAATAATAAAATAGGAGGCAGATCACATGAAAAAAGTATTAAAAAAGGCTGTATGTGCGGCTACGGCACTTTCTATGGCTGTTCCCGCATTTGCGGCAGGCGTCAGTGTGAACGGAGTTCAAATTGACACCGAGGTGCTGATAGTAAACGACAGAACCTATATTCCCGCAGATAAGGCAGCCGAGATCTTCAGCGAGCTTATTGACGTGACCGATATTGACGGGCAGAGCTACGCGCCTATCCGCGCCAACAGCGATCATAACGGCTATGGGATCAATTGGGTCCAGGAGACCGGCATGGCGGAAATAACCATTGCTGAAGAGGGCGAAGACTATTTCGACAATCGCTACTTCAAGGTTACCGTGAACGGCAAGGTTCTGGGGGTTGAAGGCGCGTCAACTGAGAACAGCGCCCTAATCGCAGCCGGAGACGGAGCCGACGTGTGGTCGCTGACCGCCAAGGGCGACGGAAGATATACCTTTATCAACAAGAACAGCGGCAAATCTGTGGATATGCCGGCCTCAACCAAGGACG
>JAFLUQ010000236.1 GCA_022508735.1 Oscillospiraceae bacterium
ATAAAACCGGCTCAAATTTCGCACCGTACCAGTGATTATCTTCTTCTGCAGTTGCTTTAATACACTCAACTGTGTAATCAGCAGCAATTCTGGCTGCGTCAAATGAGCTCTTGCCACACAGCAATGAA
This sequence comes from Oscillospiraceae bacterium, assembly GCA_022508735.1. Taxonomy (GTDB): domain Bacteria; phylum Bacillota; class Clostridia; order UMGS1883; family UMGS1883; genus JAFLUQ01. The sequence continues at coordinate 129 of JAFLUQ010000236.1, forward strand.
CCAACAAAAGCGGACGCATATATATCACCGGTTCCATGGCAGCTATTGGGCAATTTTTCATGCTCATAATAGGAATACACACCGTTTTCCATCACAACAACCCCAGTATTATTCGGTGCATAGGAAACCCCGGTAAGGATAACATTCCTGCTTCCCAGCGCCAATAATTTCTCCAGCAGCTCATCGATATACATACGGTCATATTCTGTTTTGTATGCCATTTCTGTCAAAAAGCTGGCTTCAGTAATGTTTGGCAGAATATAGTCCGCCTTGCCGCAAAGACTTTTCATCGCTTCGACAAACGCAGTGTCAAATCCGTAATATAGGTTTCCGTTATCCGCCATAGCGGGATCTACGATCTTCACACAATTCCCGGCGGCTGTGCGATCAAAAATATCCGCCACATAATCTATCTGTTTGGTACTGCCGAGATAACCGGTATAGATTGCCTCAAAAGAGATCCCTTCTTTGATCCAGTGTTCCATGATCGCCGGCATATCCTCTGTCAGATCACGGAAGGTATAGCCGCTGAATCCGCCGGTATGGGTTGACAAGACCGCGGAAGGCAGTACGCAGGTTTCAATTCCACATGCGGAAATAATGGGAAGCGCTACCGTCAGTGAACACTGCCCGACACATGAGATATCCTGAATGGTAAGAATTTTTTTGTAGTCCATATTTAATCCTCCTTTTTTTCATCCGCTTCAGCAGATACAAATCTTTCCGAAAAGTATTAGTGACAATATATACAAAAAGTGGATTGATGAAAAGTGCCAGAACAAATATTTTATACCATGCCAGATTGATTCGGCCCGACATTACTGACTTTAGTGGAAGCGCACATGGGAAAGGCTTGTTTTGATGTACAGAAGCCAATAGGGTGCGAATATAAATTTGTGATATGATAAAATAAAGTGCGCACTTGATTCCCGCGAGCAATGAGCCAAGTGCCGTGCTTGCACGGGCATTTGGCGAATGCCGCGAGGGTCACATACCCCGCTGCCCTGCAGCGTTGCAAGCTTGATGCCCCGTTGCTTGCAGCGGGGTTGTTGACTTTGAGTTTATTCATGGTAAGATTGCAGTACAGGGGCTGGCTGCCCGCGGAGAAAAGGAGGATGTAATGGAAAAGATAGAGCTTAAATCAGGAATAACTGCAATCCATGTTGATCATCACGGGCGAACTGTTTACAGCGATGCTTACATTCCCGAAGCGAAAGGTTTTCCGCTGGTGATCTTTAGTCATGGCTACAATGGCTGTAAGGATGATTTCAGGGAAGCGGCAGAATATCTGATGAACAATGGCACAGCCTCGATCACATTCACTTTCTGCGGCAGCGGAGAACGTGATCCCAGCGGTTTCGGTACAACGAATATGACGCTCTTTACAGAGAAGGAAGATTTGTCTGCGCTGATCGATTATGCCAAACAGATCAAAGGCTTTAACGGCAGTCTTTATCTGTTTGGCGGAAGTCAGGGCGGCATGGTTTCCGCCATGGCTGCAGAAGAGCGGGCATTGGATATAAAGGGAATGGTACTGCTTTTCCCTGCTTTCTGTATCCCCGACGATTGGAACAATATACATTACCCCATTGATCGTTATCCGACTCCCGAAAGTATACCCGAGAGCATTGATTTTTGGGGCGTAAAGCTAGGTCGTAATTTTGTCCTCACAATGCGGGAACTGGATATTTACGCAAGTATGGAAGACTTCCGGAGTCCCGTTCTCATCATGCACGGTACAAACGATGCCATCGTTCCCATCAGCTATAGTCAGCGCGCAGCGAAAACCTACCCCAATGCAGAGTTGGTTACATATGGCGGGGAAGGTCATGGCTTTACGCCTTCGACAATGCGGGATGTGGAAACAAAACTCCTTGCATTTGTAAATGGCAATCGCGGTATCTTTTTTTGATCACAGGCCATATCGCGCCTTGACTTCTCTGGAGCATCGGCTGACACCGTAGACATTAATGGATTCTACTGTCTCCTCGATCAGCTCCAGAGGGATGCTCTCCGGAATAATCAGCAGCCCCACCACCGTGACACGCAGTTTTTGCCCTGCTGCCTTTGCTTTCAGCAACTCATTCTTTGTAAAGCCGCCAATACCTACGATCCAGGGGGTTTCCTGCTCCTTTCGTTCGATCAGACGTTCCAGTTCACGATTGTGCCCGTCCAGCTGCCGTTTGATGGCAGTCTTGATAAACTCTGTTCTTGTGGCGTAGTATCCTTCTCTGA
>JAFLUQ010000237.1 GCA_022508735.1 Oscillospiraceae bacterium
TCATCTACTGCGAAAAGAGCAGCCATAAGCCCATAATCATCGGCAAGGGCGGCGAGAGCCTTAAGCGCATCGGCACCCGCGCCCGCCAGGATATTGAGGCCCTTCTTGAAACCAAGGTCCATCTTGAGCTGTGGGTCAAGGTGCGTGACGACTGGCGCAATAAGCCGACAGCATTAAAAGAATTAGGATATAGCGAGAAGGACTAAATTTTCAAAAACCTTCCTGTTTTATATTTCTCTTCGCTGCGGATAATAACCGCAGGAGGCGATCACATGAAGGACCTTTTCTGGACCTATTTCACCGAAACGGGAAATATTGAGATGTATTTACAATATAAGAAAAATCAGCGTCGTCAGGAGACAAAGAATGCAAAACGAAGTGATTCAAACAAAAGCCTTGATAGTGCGGACAGTGAGCAGCGGAGATAATGACCGCATACTGACTGCAATATCGCCGGAGCTTGGCAAGATAAGCGTAGTTGCCAAGGGCGTGAAAAGCCTGAAAAATAAAAACGGCGCCGCCACAGGTGTTCTGTGCTACAGCGATCTCATCTTAAAGCAGGGCCGCGAGCTGCACTCACTGAGCTCGGCGGAGTGCATTGAGGGCTTCTACCACCTGCGTGACAGTGTGGAGGGACTCGCATATGCGGCATATTTCGCCGCTCTTTTGGAGGCATGCTCCGAGCCGGGCATCCCCGCCGCCGAGGAGCTTCGCCTGATACTGAACACGCTCCACGTGCTGCAAAACCGCCCGCAGGACGGCGCGTTATTAAAGCTGGTTTTTGAGCTGCGGCTCAGCGAGCTCATGGGCCTTGCGCCCTACATATCCGAGGAATGTCAATGCGGTGCTGAGGCCGAATATTTCGACATTGCCGAGGGTGAGACCGCCTGTGCCCTGCACAAGGGGCCCGGTGCTGTGCGCCTCAGTCACGATCAGCTGGCCGTCATGGAGTACATTCTTACTTCCGACCTCAAGTCTGCGCTGTTTTTCGCCACACAGCCGTCAATAACCGCGGCCCTTGCCCCGGTGAGCGAGAAATATCTCGAATATCATCTGGGATACCTTCCGAAGCAGCTTGCTTACCTCAAAAGTATGGTCAAATAGTATAAAACAGAGCGTTCCTGCTCATAATACCGATACAAGGAGATGGTATTATGGATAGAAAACGCTCTTTTATGTTATTTATAACAATTGTGGCCCTGCTGTATGTTGCGGCTGGAAGTATGGCCGTGTCAGCCATATCGCGAAACGGCTCCACCGGCGACGAGGTGCGTCAAATACAGACCAAGCTCAAAAACTGGGGCTACTACACCGGCTCCGTAGACGGTGTCTACGGCTGGCAGACGGAAAGTGCCGTGCGCAGCTTTCAGAAGAAGAACGGCCTGACCGTGGACGGCGTCGCCGGGGAGAAGACGCTGCAGGCCATGGGCATATACTCCTCGGGCAGCACAAATTCCCAAAATGAGAGTCAGGTCACTCTGCTGGCCCGCGTAATCAACGGCGAGGCCCGGGGCGAGCCCTACGAGGGTCAGGTGGCAGTTGGCGCGGTCATACTGAACCGTGTGCAGCATCCATCTTTTCCCAACAGCATCAGCGGCGTGGTTTATCAGAAGGGAGCCTTTACCGCCGTGGACGACGGGCAGATCAACGCCGAAATGTACTCGAGCAGCATGAGGGCCGCCCGCGACGCCCTGAACGGCTGGGACCCTACCGGCGGCGCGATATATTACTATAACCCCGTCACCGCCACAAACCAGTGGATACGCTCGCGGAAGATAATCTGCACCATAGGCAAGCATGTGTTTTGTGAATAAAAGCGGCCGTAAAAAAAGTCGCACAGATCGTTCAAGGGCTTTTGGCTTAGTTTTAAAGCAGCTATGTGTTTACAAAGCTCCCTGAAAAGGGTTGTTAAACGTGGAAAATCCGCCCAAAAGGCGGATTTCCTTGTTTTTAAGCCCTTGAACTACGAACGAAAACCACCTCTCGGCGTACCCATGTACGCCGTCGGGAGGGCTTGTTCCGTCGGTCAAGCCGCCGTCACAAACTGATTTTCGTCCGTTCTGCACGATTTTTTTGGACGGCCTAAGTAGCTCCACACTACAAAGCGACTTTTTTTACGGCCCATTTTTACTCTTCATCAAACTGACCGTTATACAGCTTTGCATACATACCGTCAAGGGCGATGAGCTCCTTGTGGTTGCCGCTCTCAACTATGCGGCCGTCCACGAGAACGAGGATACGGTCGGCCTCGCGTATGGTGGAAAGGCGGTGAGCGATTACAAAACTGGTCCTTCCGTACATGAGGTTCTTCATAGCCTCCTGTATCTTCAGCTCGGTACGTGTATCGACGCTGCT
>JAFLUQ010000238.1 GCA_022508735.1 Oscillospiraceae bacterium
GTTGTTCAATTAGTTTGGATATGTAGTCGCCTTGCGAGATCTCACGGTAGGTGTCCGCGATTTCAGTATACTCTCTTAAAAGATCAGCACATTTATTATAATGTGCTCAGACTGTATAAAAAGTCCATAATCAGGCTGCCGAGAAGCCCTCAGATGCTAGGAACCCGCATGGCGGCTAGCCTTTGTAGCTGCCGTCATGCGGGTGACGACGCAGATGAGGGTTTATCGACAGCCTGAACACTTAAACCTATAACAGTCAATCTGAGCTTTTGATTTACGCTGTGATATAGTTTATTTATAACAACTTTTTGTTTTGCTTGACAAAATATTGATATTATGTTATAATAACAACAAAGTCACAGCCTTACAGTCGAAACGCTAGACAAAAACTATGTAATGTTGGGAATGCCCGCGCCGGCTCGGCTCTATGTTATAATAACAAAGTTACAGTCTAACAGTAATTAATACATAAAAACGGAGGAAATGGCAATGGGACTTTTTGGGAAATTATTCGACAAGAAGCAGTGCGACATTTGCGGCGGTGAGATAGGATTGCTGGGCAATCGTAAGCTTGAGGACGGCAATATGTGCAAAAACTGTACTAAGCTCCTCTCCCCATGGTTCAGCGACCGCCGCCACTGCACAGTGGCGCAAATAAAAGAGCAGCTGGACTACCGTGAAGCAAACAAGGCTAAGGTTGCCGCATTCCGCACCACCCGAACTCTGGGTGAACGGATGAAGGTGCTGCTGGATGAGGATGCCGGGGTATTTATGGTCACAGAGGAACAAAATCTGACAGCTGCTAACCCGGATGTTATGGCTTTCTCTGATGTGACGGGCTGTAAACTGGACATTCAGGAGCGCCGCGATGAGATCATGCGGGATACGCCGGACGGTAAACAAGTAAGCTACAACCCTCCCCGCTATACTTACGCTTATGACTTCACCATCATCATAAATGTGCGCAACCCCTATTTTAACGAGATCAGCTTCAAGCTGAACCTATTCAGCGTTGAGGTAGAGAGCCAGACTCCAGCCGCGGTCGGCGGAAGGTTTATGAACGGTCCGGCTATAGCTCATGACCCGGAGCGCAGCGTAGAGTACCGCAAATACAGAGAGATGGGCGAAGAGATCCGTGATACTCTCCTCCAGGTGCGCAAGGAAGCCAGGGATCATGCCACGGCATCTGCCGCGCAAAGTGCCAGAATGGACACGCCCTGGAACTGTCCTGCCTGCAACGGACGGAATAACAGCGGCAGTTTTTGTGAATTTTGCGGTTCGCCCCGTCCGCATTAAGTTTTCTCCACTCTTTGATACACTCAAATCACTTTGGAGAAACGCGATACCGAAATAAGCGGTGCTGCTGTTCAAGACATGGGCTGTGAATTACTACACATATTGATTACGCGGCATAATGAGGATCTTTCACTTGAGGTCACCTTCTGACTGTCCTCATACAAAAAACGCACTGTGCAATACCGCAAAGTGCGTCAGTCTGTAGAAAAAGTCCAGTACACGCTGGACTTTTCCAATTAATGTGGTATAATATAGTAGGGTGATAAAGATGTTAGGCAAGGGAAATGACAGAAGAAACCAAGGTGAGATAATCTACATAGACAAACTGGTACCAAAGAATCATTTGCTGCGGTGGATTTTACGAAGATATATGAGATGGTAGAGGATCTGTATTGCAAGGACAATGGCAGACCTAGCACAGACCCGGTTGTACTTTTCAAAATAGCAATCATTCAGCATTTGTACGGGATACCATCGCTTCGCAGGACAGCAGATGAAATAAGCTTAAATGTTGCACACAGATGGTTTATAGGATATTCACTTTCGGAGAGAACACCGCATTTCACAACGCTCAGCAACAATTTCTGCCATCGGTTTACAGAGGAACTGTTGAGCGTGTATTCAATTGGATACTCAGCGAAATCAACAAAGCGGGGTATTTGTCACCCGAAACGGTTTTCATTGACAGAACACATATCAAGACAAACGCTAATATGAAAAAGGCGATCAAGAAGACTATCCCTGAAGCTGCCATGGTATATGGTGAGCAACTGCTTGAGGAGATCAATCAAGACCGAAACTACCACAACAAAAAAACATTTAACGTCGACAACAAGCCGCCAAAAGAAAAGACGGTTACCCAATCTACGACCGATCCTGAGTGTGGTATATTCCATAAAGGAGAGCACAAGAAATGCTTTGCCTACACCGCGCAAACTGCTTGCGACAAGAACGGATATGTGCTTGATGTCACTATGAATCCCGGAAACGTTCATGACAGCGTTGCGTTTGATGGGCTTTATGACAGACT
>JAFLUQ010000239.1 GCA_022508735.1 Oscillospiraceae bacterium
TTAATTACATCGTGGATATGCCGGTGCAGATCGTCAAGTTTGACAGAGAGATGATTCAGGCGTATTTCACCAGCGAAAAGGCTAATTATGTGATGGACGCTGCAATGCATATGATCCGCGGCATGGGGCTGGAGATCGTGGCAGAGGGCGTTGAGACAGAAGAACAGTATCGCAGGATGGAAGAGATAAATATCAACTATATTCAGGGCTTTTATTTCTCCAGACCGCTCCCGGAACAGGATTTCCTGGAGTTCCTGAGCCGTGAGAACGGTGTGGCAGCGGTATAGCCGGAATAAAGCAGAAGGTAAAGGTGAAAAAATATGAAACAGTTTCAGTTAGCATATGAAAATGATATATCCTTCCAGAGCGAGTTGGAGAAAATCGACCACTGGCGCAGCGCTAATCCGTCTTATACAACCATATTCAGAATTTACGCGTCCGGTGTGGATATGGAAGAGATCAAGCACGTCTGTGATATACTTGATGAAAAGATGCCTGATGCCCTGTATCTGGGCTGTGCATCGCATGCAAATATATTAGACGGAGCATTTGCAGATGCTAAAATCACTATGAGCTGCACTATCTTTGAATATGAGACTACACGGGTAAAGCTGCTTCAGCTCCCTTTCACGGAAGACAGAATGATAGATTCCGCACGCGAGTTAAAGGAGTACTGTGATGCCAATGAATGGGTCAGCTCGGTGGAAATGCACGCTACGATCCTGGGTATGCCGATGCGGGACTTCTGCGCCGAGCTGTGCACCTTGAGAAGCGACATTCAGGTATTCGGCGGCGGAGCATGCAATCCCGATATAAGCGATATGGGTACCACAGTGTTCTCCAAGGGAAAAGGTTTCTCTACATATGGCATTGTATTTTTGCTCCTCGGCGGCAGTGATTTCCATACATACAGTATGTATATCTCCGGTTGGAATCCGCTTGAAAGAAAGTTCAAGGTTACAAGAGCGGAACGTTCGGTTGTGTATGAGCTTGACGGCGAACCCGCGTTTAATATATATAGTAGATTCCTGAACATAGAAAATAACTATGACCTCGTGCCTAACACACTGGAATTTCCTCTCCTCATGAATGATGATGGGGTCGATGTTCTGCGCAGCCTTATAAGAGTAAACGATGATGATAACTCGATCATATATACCTCCGAAGTGCCGGAGGGCAGTGATGTAAGACTTGCTTACGGTGACCCTGAAATGATACTTACCAGCATAAGGCATGATGGGCAAAACATAGCTGATTTTCAGCCGGACGTTATTCAGGTCTTTTCCTGCGCTGCAAGAAAAGCGTTCTGGAGCGATGAAAATGTCAGTGACGAAACGCTTGTGCTGAACAGCATAGCACCAACGTCGGGCTTTTATACGAGCGGTGAGTTCCTGCGCTTGGACGGAATCGTGCGTAATTTCAACAGTACCCTTGTTATAGCTGCCATGAGAGAAGGCGAGCCGAAAAACGAAAGGATCATCAGTCTATACGATGCGAAGCTAAGTGAAAAAGAGAGTAAGCGTATCAACCTTATCAGGCGTTTCAATGCCTTCATTGCGGCGTCAACAGCAGAATTTGAGGAGCTGAACAGAAAGCTGATTGTTACATCTATCACTGACGGTCTGACAAAGCTCTACAACCGTGCTGAGATCGAGAGCAGAATACGCAGTGCTATAGAGGAGAGAATGCAGGAAGAGGCCCCCGGCGCTTTATCTCTAATTATGATCGATATAGATGATTTCAAGAAGATAAATGATGTTTACGGTCATAAAGAGGGCGACAGCGTAATTGTTGGCATATCCGACGTTCTCAGAAATGTTATGAGCGGCGTACCTTCCTCCGCCATTGGACGGTGGGGAGGAGAGGAGTTCATGGTGCTTCTGCCGGACAGTGATATTAATGCGGCTACGGAGCTTGCGGAAAGGATACGCACGGAGTTTGCAGCTATCACGTATGAACTTTCCGGGTGTCACACAGTAAGCATCGGTGTAGCTCAGGCCAAGGACGGTGAGGATGCCGATTCACTTTACTGCAGAGTAGATGAGGCCCTGTACGTGGCAAAAGCCAACGGAAAAAATCAGATCGTTAAGCAGGATTAAAAAATGCAGATAAGCAGCAGGTATGATATGCACCCCAAAAGTTAGACACTTTTGGAGGTGCATATTTTTATGGAAAAAAAGGGAAGAAAAAACAAAAAATATAGTACAGAATTCAAAATCTGTGCTATAATGGCATGCCGAATACCAGCGATTGTTGACAGAACACAATATTACTCAAAGCATGTCCA
>JAFLUQ010000024.1 GCA_022508735.1 Oscillospiraceae bacterium
TTCACAAGCAATTTAATATTTTATTTTGTCTAAACTTTGGGGTTCACTTCATTTTGGCGGATTTTCCACGTTTAACAACCATTTTTATAGCTTTTTTAACACGTGATCGCTTAAAACCAAGACAAAGCCATTGAACGATCTGCGCGACTTTTTTTACGGTCCATTCTACCGTCTGTGGCTGCCCCTCTTGGACTCCACATTACGCTTAAGGTCCAGCATGCGCTCATCGCTGGACTGCTTGAATTTCGCCATCTTATCCTCGAACGAAAGCTCGCTGAACTGCTGACCCGCCGAAGGGAAATTTACCTCCGCCGGCCTGCCGCTTGTGGGAGCGCTGGCTCTTGGCGGCGGCGCTACAGCCTTTTTGATGGAAAGACTTATCTTTCCTCCCGGCTCAGCCGAAAGCACTTTCACCTTCACTGTCTGACCGACCTTGAGATGATCATGGATGTCCTTCACGTAGTCTCTCGCAACTTCGGAAATATGCACTAAACCTGTCTTTTTTCCCGGCAGGTCAACAAATGCACCGAAGCCCGTAATGCCTGAAACCTTTCCCTCAACAATGCTTCCGATCTCCAGATCCATATAAATATGAACCCCTTTCATAGTGTTAAAATGCCCCGCGCGCAGTTCAGTCGGCAATCAAAAATACAGTCTCATTCTCACCGACATATCCTCCGTCGCGGACCGCGTCTTCGAGAAATTCCTCACTCTCGTAGTACGCCTTCTTCTGCTCAAGCTGCTTTAGCTCGCTTTCTTTCTGCGCGATTGCCTCATTGCATCCGCGTATCTCCGAGCGCACCTCAAGGATATCGCAGACCGTGGACAAAAGTGTAACTACGAATATGAGAACTATTACACAGGCCACCGCCAAAACGGTAAGTCTGGGAACATCTTGTCTTCTGACGGTTCTCCCCAGAAAGGTCAACGCTATCCCTCCAATGCATAAAAATATTTAAGTATATTATATAACAAAATTTTTGGTTTGTAAAGTAGTTTAAAGCATTTTTTTGTAATTTTTTTGTATTTTTTTGTGATTTTTGCGCCTAAGCGATATGCGCCTGATATGTTGATGTATTTTCGTCTTAGAAGCATTTATTTTATCAATAATTTGTTTAAAATACAGTATTATTCCCCTCAGCAGAAAGACTGCCGGAAACAGCATGATCATAGCTATACGGACTATCCACCGCGCCAAAAAGAGCGTCACCGGGCTAAGGCAAAGATAATGAAGAGCAAAGCCGACGACCGCTCCGAAAATCTGATAACCGCGAATGCCGCCGTCGTTGAATTCGAGGCTGAGCCGTATCAGGGCCGTTCCCACAGCCGTCCAGAACAGCAGATCGGTAAAAAGGCTCAGGCAGCCGCGGCTTTCCCTCTCACGGACTGCGGTCAGCAGGTTATAGAAAGCGCCGCAGAATAGTCCGGCCAGAATGCTGACAAAGAAGAAGCTGAGCTGATTGAAGGATGAGACCGTCATTTTGCCAGCTTCCCCCAAAACGAGCCGCGTGCTGTGCGTGTATAGACACAGCTGTCGATCTGGCCGGTTATTGCGGCCTCGCCGTCCTCCACATTCACGCTGTTTATCTTAAGGCCGCTCCCATCTATTATGAGGCGGCTCTCGCCCACCTTCAGCACGATGCGCTTGTCGTCGTAGCTTTCCACGTCGCTTACGGCCGAAATGCTGAGCTTCGCCCGATTTTCAAGAATAAGATTACCGCAGTTTTCCAAAACAGAGACTCCCTTCGCATAAATTCACTGTAAGAATATATGCGAAGGGAGCCGTAAAAATTCTGTTTTAAACTGGCAGCAGCTCACTTTTGTCAAAAATACGTGTAGTATACATCACCTTACCGTAGATAGTGATGCTTCGCTCCATAGACTCCAAATTGTCGCTGATCTCAAGCGGTCCGTCGTCAGCCTTGCCCTCGGCCTCAAGCCATATTACGTTATGCAGGCGGCGAAAACGTCGGATTATGGTTTTGCCGCCAAAGTCTGCGGCAACGACGTCACCGTCCTCAGCTATGGCCTGACGGCGTATAACGACTACGTCACCCGGGTAGATTCTTGCCGCGGTCATGGACTCACTATTGACAAAAGCAGCTATATACCGGTTGTTGTCGCCCACCGGGCGATCCATGTTTAATTTATATACAACATTTTCCATGGATATGGCGTCCTTGATATCCCCGGCATCCCGGAGCAGAAACACCTCCCTGCGTACGTCCATCCTCGGCTGAGGAGGCACGTTCGTTATGAGCTGTTCCCGGCTCATCCCGGTAAAAAGCGTAAAGCGATCCAACAGCTCATCCTCGGGAACTATGCCGTTTTCTGCCATAAACTCAAGCATTCCGTCGTCCAGTCCGAAAAGGCTGTCGAGCTTCTCCAGCGGCCTTCCGTAAAGTTCTGCGGCCTCGCGCATTTTTCTCCACAGGCCGCCGTCATCAACATATTTCATGCGCTCACTCCCTCAGATCTATAAGTCAAATTTTGTGCGCCGCCGCCTGGTGACGACACTCTGAATAAGTCCTATAGCCGCGCAGCAGGTCAGCATACTGCTGCCGCCATAGCTTATGAAGGGCAATGGTATGCCGGTTATGGGGAGGATACCCACGCACATGCCGATGTTTTCAAGCGTGTGAAAGAACATCATCGCGCCCACGCCTGTGCAGATAAACATACCGAAGGGATCGTGGTCACTGTCATAGGCATCCTTAAAGCATCGAAGGATTATCAAAAACAGCAAGAGGGCGATGGCTCCGCAGCCTATGAAACCGAACTCCTCCCCTATTGACGAGAAGATGAAGTCCGTCTGCCGCTCAGGCAGGTACCCATACTGGGTCTGAGGGCCGCTCAGGTATCCCCGGCCGAAGATCTGCCCGCTGCCGATGGCGAGCTTCGATTGAAGCACGTGATAGCCTGTGCCCGTGGGGTCGCTTTCAGGGTTTAAGAAGCTCTGTATTCTGCCGCGCTGTATGTCATTAAGAACCAGCCACACAAGCGGCGAGGCCACCACAAGCGCCGCTATGGCGCCGAACACGTACTTCAGGCTGATGCCTGAGAAAAACAGGCATACGCAGAAGATCACCGCGAACACCATGGCCGTACCAAAGTCGGGCTGAAGCAGCACAAGGCCCATGTATATGCCAAGGTGCACGAACAGCAGCAGCAGCGTCAGCGGCTTGTTGATCTTATCCTTCACCCGTGACAGATGCCCGGCAAGCGTTATTATGAAACAGAGCTTGGCTATCTCGGCAGGCTGAAGATTGACAGGGCCCAGCTGTATCCAGCCTCTTGTGCCTCCGCGCACCCGACCCACCACCAGTACCACGGCCAGCAAGACCATGGCCACAGCAAAAAACAAAAACCTCAGCTTATATAGATAACTATAGTTAAAAAACGTCAGTGCGGTCATGGCAAGCATCCCCAGCAGGAAGGCCGCCGACTGCACTATTACATATCTGTAATGTCCGTTAAGGCTGGCCGAGGCGCTGTTAATGGCCACGATGCCAAAGAGCGAGGCGAGCACAACATATATTATAAGCGCATGATCAACCGCATCGGAAAATATGCCTCTTTTTTTCATCGGCGTTCCTCCTTCCTTGATTTATTATAGACCATTTTTTTCATTTTGTCAACACGGCCTCGGCGCATTTTATGCCGTCCACCGCGGCGGACATGATGCCTCCGGCATAGCCGGCCCCCTCACCGCAGGGATATATACCGCGGATATTGGACTGTAGGTCATCACCGCGCAGCAGCCGAAGAGGCGACGAGGAGCGGCTCTCCACCCCTGTGAGCGGAGCGTCGGGAGTCGCAAAGCCGCGTATTCTGCGGTCTATGAGCACTATTCCCTCTCTCAGGGCAGCCGAAATGAAGTCCGGGAACAGCTTTCCTATGTCCGATGGCGTTACGCCGATGGGGTAGCTCGGTTCAATATCACCCAAAGCCGCGGATTTCTGCCCCTTCAGAAAGTCTCCCACAAGGGTGACCGGGGCCTTATAGTTTGCGCCGCCCATATAAAAGGCCTGCCGCTCCAGCTTGCGCTGAAAATGCACGCCGGCAAAGAGGTCGTCGTTTTTGAAGTCCTCCGGCGCAACCGACACCAGCAGGGCGCTGTTGGCATTCTTGCCGTCACGGCGAAAGTTGCTCATGCCGTTGGTGACAACGGAGTTTTCCTCGCTGGCCGATGCAATGACCGTGCCGCCCGGGCACATACAGAAGGTGTAGACCCCACGGCCGTCCTTAAGATGCACAGCCGCCTTGTAGTCCGCCGGCGGCAGTCCCTTGGCGCTCCCGTACTGGGCACGCTGAATCAGGCTCTGTGGGTGCTCGATGCGCACGCCGACCGAAAAGGGCTTGCGCTCCATTAACATGCCTCTGCTATGGCAAAGCTCAAACACGTCGCGTGCGCTGTGGCCTGTGGCGAGAATAAGATCGTCGGTCTCTATATCTCCCAAAGTAGTAGCAATGCCCATCAGGCGGCCATTTTCAATATATATATCCTTAAGCGCGCAGTTAAAGCGCACCTCGCCCCCAAGGGCGATTATTTTTTTGCGTATGTTTTTTACCACGCCCACAAGGTTGTCGGTGCCGATGTGGGGCTTTGCGAGCCAGCCTATCTCCTCGGGTGCTCCGGCTGCGATAAACTCCTCAAGCACCTTGCGCTGGCGCGGGTCCTTTGTGCCGGTGGTCAGCTTGCCGTCAGAGAAGGTCCCGGCTCCGCCCTCGCCAAACTGAACGTTGCTCTCGGGGTCGAGCGTGCCGTTTTTCTGGAAGCTTTCTACGGATTTTAATCTCTCGTCCACGGCCTCGCCGCGCTCGATGAGGATAGGCTCCGCTCCCGCATAGGCCAGTATCAGAGCGGCAAACAGCCCCGCCGGGCCGCTGCCAACCACCACCGGACGGCGGCGAAGCCTGCTCACCGGCGGCTGTGGATAAACGTATGGTTCGTATATTTCAACGTCCTTAAATTTAAGGAAGCGGTTTTCGTTTTTCACCTCGGCCTTTACCGCCGCGCTGTAGTGCACAGAGCTCTTGTCCCGGGCGTCAACCGACAGCCGTACAAGCGATACGCTTTCAATTACTTCCGGCCTCGCGCGCAGCTTTTCCGCCGCCGCGGCCTTTATCTGCCCCTCGGTGAACCCGATCGGCAGTTTTAGGTTTGAAATTTTCAGCATGGGTCCACCTCCGTTAATTTAAATTCCTAAGTCCCCAAGTACTTTCTCGCGATTATTCAAAAAATATTTATACACCCGATATAAATCGGTTTCCTCATACTTGACCGAAGTTATGCCGTTCTCATCGAAGCTGAATATCTCAGCACCGGGATAGGCAGTCAATATCGGCGAGTGAGTTGCAATTATAAACTGAGAGCCGCTGTCCGTCAGTTCTTTTATACGCGCCAAGGCCGCAAGCTGATTGTCGGGCGACAAGGCCGCCTCCGGCTCGTCCAGTATATACAACCCCTTTCCGTGAAGGCGGGTGAAAAACAGGGCCGAAAAGGCCTCCCCGTGGGAGCGCTCGTGAAGACTCCCGCCGTAGGCCTCCTTTATAGGCGGGGCATAGCCTGGCACCGCGTCCATCTCTTCAATGTAGCTCGCCACATTGTAAAAGCTCTCAGCTCGCAGGAAATATCCGTCACGGGGCCTGTATGGCCCCTTTATTATTTTCAGTGTTTCGTGGAGAGCGCTGTGGCTCTCATAGGTCCCGAAGTTCATATTTTTAGAGCCGCCCTCAGGATTGAAGCCATAGGCCACGGCTATGGCCTCGAGCAGAGTAGACTTTCCACTGCCGTTTTTCCCGATAAAGAACGTCACCGGTGCGGAAAACTCCATACGGCCGAGAAGCTCTATAGCCGGAATATTGAAGGGATAACCGCGTTCATTGCCCCGGCGGCGAAGCTCTATTTCAGCAATATAGTTCACTGTGGTCACTCCTTGGCCGCGTTCTCTCCTGCCATTGCGCCGCTTATCCATGCCCAGTGCAGATTATAGCCGCCGCAGTCGCCGCAGACATCTACTACCTCACCGGCAAAATAAAGGCCGCCAAATAACTTAGAGCGCATGGTTTTAGGGTCGATCTCCCGTGTGTCAACTCCTCCGCGGGTGGTCTGTGCATTGGGCCATGAATTCGTGCCTACAACGCGGAATTTCATGTTTTTGACCGCCGACGCCAGCTGCTTCAGCTCACGAAGAGTTAGCTGCCCGGCCTTTGCCATCGGGTCTAACCCCGCACCGACAGCGGCCCGGCGGGTGAGATTTTTGTGCAGATAACCGCCCATGAAGTCGCAGAGCGGCAGATCGCCGCAGCGGTCCGATAGCGTCACAAGCTCGTCCGCCAAGGAGGTGAAATCCCGCTCCGGCAGCAGATCAAGGGCTATGTCCATATCCCCGCGAAACAGTGACGAAAGCTGCATTATGGGCACGCCTGAAAGGCCGTAGTCGGTGAACTGCACCTCCCCGACCTCCTCACGGACGCTTTCGCCGTGAACTATGGCCGAGGCCCTTGCATGGGCGCGTATTCCCTTGAGCGACTTGTCGCAGTCAAGAACACGGAGCTGCACCAGCGCCGGGTAGGTCTCATAGACCTTATGCCCAAGCCCGGCGGCGAGCTTCAACCCGAGGCCGTCGCTGCCGAGGGTCGGGGCGGCCTTGCCCCCGGTCGCGATTATCAGGCGGTCGAACATCTCGTCGTCCACCGTGAAGCGGCCGCGCAGTGCCGCAATGCTTTTAACACGGGAATTAAGGTGCAAATCAACTCCAAGGCGGGCGCACTCGAAGCGCAGAGCGTCGCTCACCGCTCCGGCCCTCATGCTGCGTGGATAAGCCCTCCCCTCCTCTGTCATCAGCGGCACGCCTATTGAGGCAAAAAAATCCCGCACGAAGTCAAAGGCGCGCCCCTTAAGAGCGGCCTCGACAAAGGCAGGATCTTCAGTTATATAGTGGCGTGCGGCAATGTCAACATTGCTCAGATTGCAGCGGCCGTTGCCGGTGGACAGTATCTTTCGCCCGACCCGGTCATTACTCTCGAACACTGTAACTGCCGCGGCGCTGTTCGTCCTTTTTGCAAAGATGGCGGCGGTCAGCCCGGCTGCCCCTCCGCCTATGACGGCGATTTTCATAGTAATTGGTCCTCGCTTTTTGCGGATCTTGTCATGAGGTCTTTTACGGCCTCGGCAGGATTTTTTCCCTCGAACAGCACAGCATAGGCCTGATCGATGATAGGCAGCTCGACGTCGTACTTTTGGCCTAAAGCGTGACCCGCCCTTGTGGCGCTCACGCCCTCAACAGTCATATGTACCTCATCAAGGGCCTCCTTAAGGCTCTTGCCCTGACCTATCAGTATGCCCGCACGGCGGTTCCGGCTATGCATACTGGTGCAGGTGACTATCAGGTCTCCAACGCCGCTAAGGCCGGCAAAGGTCTTTTCATTAGCGCCCATAGCCACGCCCAAACGGGTTATCTCGTGGAGGCCGCGGGTCATGAGAGCTGCCTTGGTGTTGTCGCCAAAGCCGCAGCCATCGGTTATGCCGGCGCAGAGGGCGATAACGTTTTTCATCGCGCCGCCCAGCTCTACGCCGCAAACGTCGGGATTGGTATATACGCGGAAATATGCACCGTTAAAGATACCCTGCACGGTTTTAGCCGCCTCCGGATCAGTGCTTGCCGCCACGTTGGTGGTGGGTATGCCCCGGGCCACTTCCTCGGCATGGCTGGGGCCGCTCAGCACAACTATGGGAGAATGGGGCAGCATTTCATCGAACACCTCAGAGATGCGCTCGAGGCTCTTTTCGTCAATACCCTTTGACACGTTAACGATGATCTTCCCGTCGGCTTTGCCCGCCAGCTTTTCCGCAGTAGAGCGCACAGCCACGCTGGGCACCGCGCTGACGATTATCTCGCCGAAATCCGCGGCCTCATCGAGGTCAGAAGTAAATTCAATATCGGCGCCCTCAAAGGGCACGCCGGGCAGAAATTCTTTGTTTTCGCGGTCGGCCTTCAGGCGTTCACTCTCTTCCGGCAGATAGCTCCACAGGCAGATCTTATTCCCGAGCCGCGCGAGGTGCAGCGCCAGCGCCGTACCCCAGCCGCCGCTGCCGATTACGGATATTTTCATAGGGGATCCCTCCTATTTTTTCTTCTTTCCGAGCTTATTCTCTGTTCCCTTTGCGAGTCTCTTGAAGTTCTCTTTATGGCGAAGCAGGCACAAGAGACCAACGCAGACGGAATACACGCAGAGCGCAAGGCTTACGGAGCCGTTCACGCAGCGGAGAACTATGGCAAGAGTGGGAGCCGCGATGCTTCCGGCGGCGGAGCCGACAGACACATAACGGGTGATAAGTACAAAAATCAGGAATGCGCCGGCGGCCGCAAGGGCCAGCCGCCAATCCAGCACCAAGAGCGTGGCAAAGCTTGTGGCAACGCCCTTGCCGCCCTTGAAATCGTAATAGCAGGGGAAGTTATGGCCGAGAATTGCGCCGAAGGCTGCCATGCAGGCGCAGATGTCGGTGTGGCGGTAGAAAAAGCGGGCAATAAGTACGGCGATAACGCCCTTCAGAAGGTCTAAGAGGAACACAGCCGCAGCCGGACCCTTGCCGTAGGTGCGCAGCACGTTTGTGGAGCCTGCGTTTCCGCTGCCGTGGCGGCGGATATCGTCCTTTTTAAACAGCTTGGAATAAATTATAGCAAAATTACACGAGCCGATAAGATAGCCCATAACGAGCATCACTATAAGCTCACCCATTGAAATTGTCATCACTCTTTCTCCTCTCTCTTGTGATAAATCTCAGCGGAACACAGTTAAGGCCAAAGGCCTCACGCACCTGATTTTCTATATAACGTATATAGCTGAAGTGTGCAAGCTCCTTGTCGTTGACAAATATGATGAAGGTCGGCGGCTTAACAGAAACCTGAGTCATATAGTAAAGCTTGAGCCGCTTGCCCTTGTCGCTGGGCGGCTGCACGCGGAGCACCGCGTCGGTCAGCACGTCGTTAAGCACGCCGGTCTGAACGCGCATAGCGCTCTGATTGGAAACAAGGGTGATGTTTTCAAATATCCTGTCCACCCGCTGCCCGGTCATGGCTGAAATAAAGACAATGGGCGCGTAGGTCATGAAGCTGAGAGTGTTATGAACATTGTCGATAAACTCATACATGGTCTTGTCGTCCTTTTCGACGGCGTCCCACTTGTTTACCACGATTATCGAGGCCTTGCCCTCCTCGTGGGCATAGCCCGCGATCTTGGCGTCCTGCTCGGTGATGCCCTGAGTGGCGTCAATGAGAATAAGGCAGACGTCGCAGCGCTCTATGGCGCCGTAGGAGCGGATAACGCTGTAGCGCTCCACCACCTCGTCCACCTTAGACTTACGGCGTATGCCGGCAGTGTCGATAAAGGTGTACTTCTGGCCGTCACGCTCATAGTCGGAGTCGATAGCGTCACGGGTGGTGCCGGCTATGCTGGAGACTATGACGCGGTTTTCGCCTAAAATACGGTTTATCAGGCTGCTCTTGCCCGCGTTGGGCTTGCCAACCACGGCCACCTTCAGCGTATCGTCCTCCTCGTCCTCGCTCTCCTCGGGGAAGTGCTTCGCGCACTCCTCCAAAACGTCGCCCACACCCATTTTGTGTATAGAGGAAATAGGAATGGGGTCGCCGAGCCCGAGATTATAGAACTCGTAAAGCTCCATCGGCGGTTCGCCTGGCGTATCGGCCTTATTTGCCGCCAGAACGATGGGTTTGCCGCTCTTCTGAAGCATGGTGGCCACATCGCTGTCGGCGGCGGTTATGCCGTCGCGGATATTTACCATGAAAATTATAACGTCAGCGGTCTCAATGGCGATCTCGGCCTGAACGCGCATCTGTTCAAGGATTATGTCTTTGGAATACGGCTCGATGCCGCCGGTATCTATAAGGGTGAAATTCCGGCCGCACCACTCGCCCACGGCGTAGATACGGTCGCGGGTCACTCCGGGAGTGTCCTCCACGATGGAGATGCGCTTTCCGGCTATCTGGTTAAACAGCGTGGACTTCCCCACGTTGGGCCGTCCAACAATGGCGACAACTGGTCTTGACATAAATTTTCCTCCGTAAAATTAATTTCTCCGCACCTCATATATTCCCGGCACGCGGTGCAGCTTCTTCACCAGCATATCAAGCTGGGATTTGTCGCTGATCTCGACGGATATATTTATAATAGCCATCTTCTCCTTTGTGGTGCGGGCGTTAACTGCAAGCAGCGGCACCTTCACGTCTCCGATGACGTTGGTAACGTCGCCTAAGAGTCCGTCGCGGTTGGGGCCTTCGATCTGCACTTCACAGTTATAGCTGCCGCTGTCAGCAGTCCATGAGCAGCGGATCATGCGGCTCTTCATGTCCTCGGTCATTTTTTCTCCGCGAACGTTCACGCAGTCAGTGCGGTGAACGCTGACGCCGCGGCCGCGGGTGATGAAGCCCACGATCTCGTCGCCGGGAACGGGACTGCAGCACCTTGAGAGCCGCACAAGGCAGTTGTCTATACCTTCGACCTCTATGCCGCCGCTCCTGCCCTTGCTGGGCCGGTGCACATGGGGCTGATGGTCTGCGGTCTCATCCTTCATAAGCTGGTTATAGGTCTCACGTATACGCGTAACGATCTTTGCGGAGGTTATTCCGCCAAAGCCCACGGCAACATACATCTCATCGATGTTGTTAAAGCCATAGCGCCTGAGCATGGGGTCGAGAAATTCCGGCTTCAGTATATTAGCCGGCACAAGGCCCTGCCTCTTTATCTCGCGGTCAACGGCCTCGCGGCCGCGTTCGATATTGGACTCTCGGTTCTCCTTCTTGAACCATGCGTTTATCTTGCTGCGGGCCTGACCCGTCTTTACTATCTTGAGCCAGTCGCGGCTGGGGCCTTTTATGGCCGTTGAGGTCAGGATTTCAACAATATCGCCGTTCTGGAGCTTATAATCTAAAGGCACTATGCGGGAGTTGGCCTTGGCTCCGGTCATCTTATAGCCCACGGCTGTGTGGATGTAAAAGGCAAAGTCGATGGGTGTGGCTCCCATGGGCAGGCTTATGACGTTGCCCTTGGGGGTGAACACAAAAACCTCATCGGCAAACATGTCTATTTTGAGGGTGCGCATGAAGTCCTCGTCGCTGGCGGCGTCGCGCTGTATCTCCATGAGCTGCTGAACCCATGCCAGCTTTTTCTCGTCGCCGGGAGCGGCTCCCTCCTTGTATTTCCAGTGAGCCGCAATGCCCTGCTCGGCCACCCGGTGCATTTCCCATGTTCTGATCTGTATCTCAAAGGGACGGCCATCGGGGGCAATTACCGTGGTATGCAGCGACTGATACATATTCGGCTTTGGCATGGCGATATAGTCCTTAAAGCGGCCCGGTATGGGCTTATACTGCTCGTGGACCATGCCCAGCGCGGCATAACATTCGTTAACGTTATCCACAATTATGCGAACGGCGAAAAGGTCGTATATCTCGTCAAGGGTCTTGCCCTGATTATACATCTTGCGGAAGATACTGTATATGTGCTTTGCTCGGCCGCTGATATGCCCCTTTATTCCGGCGGATACCATCTTGCTCTCGATGGTGTCGCGGATGAGCTTAACATAAGCGTCGCGCTCGGTCTTTTTCTGATCCAGCCCCTCAGCTATCTCATAAAAGGCCACGCTGTCAAGATATCGAAGAGACAGATCCTCCAGCTCGCACTTTATCTGGGATATACCGAGGCGGTGAGCCAGCGGCGCGAATACGTCAAGGGTCTCCTTGGCGATAATGCGCTGCTTTTCCGGCGACATATATTTGAGGGTGCGCATATTGTGCAGGCGGTCGGCCAGCTTGATCAGTATCACGCGGATATCCTTTGCCATGGCAAAGAACATTTTTCTGAGGTTTTCAACCTGCTGATCCTCGCGGCTGACGTATTTTATTTTTTTCAGCTTCGTAACGCCGTCCACAAGAAGGGCCACGTCGTCGCCGAAGAGATTTTTTATGTCGTCGTAGCTGTAGTCGGTGTCTTCAATGGTGTCGTGGAGCAGACCGGCAATGACTGTCTCACTGTCCATACCCATCTCCGCCAGAATCTGGGCCACAGCCACAGGATGGATATAGTAGGGCTCGCCGGAAAGGCGCACCTGAGCACTGTGGGCGTCTTTGCACAGCTCATACGCCCGGCGGACGTTCTCGCCGTTTTCGGGAGTATATCTGTCATGCTCCTTCATAAGCTCTATAACGCGTTCAAAACTGATATCCTCAGTTTTCATGGCCGATCCCCCCTTTCTCAAGCTGCTCCAGCTCGGCCTTTATTCTTATATATTCACGGCTTTCGGCCAGATTGAACTTCTTTCCTTCCATGCCCGGCGCAAGCTCTATCTTCACTGTGTCTCCAAGCCGCCCGAGGGATATTATTCCCACATCGTCAAAAACGATGAGGGCGTTAATGAGTTTTTCGGTGCCTATACGCCGTCTGCTCCGGCGGCTTATCTCGCTTGATAGCCGCCCAACCTCAGAAAATATAGGCTGAGGCAGACTTTTTATCATTCGGTATATATCTGCAAAGTCCTCACGAGACGGCAGCTCATCACTTATGCGCCTGTATGAGCGGCGTATATCCGTCAGCACCAGCTGCACACGCTCAATGCCGTTATATATATTTATGTTCAGCTCACCCGCCGCGTCAACAATATCGCCGGGGCTGAATTCATCGGCTATGGCTCCCATGCCGAAGGCTATCATCTCGATCCGGGCATCGCCCTTTTCGGCGCGAAGGCGGCAGTGCTTGCCTCCCGAGAGGGTACGCACCTCACTAAGCGTCAGGCCGCAAACTCCAAACACCGGAGTTTTATTTCCGGCGCCGTAAGGGCAAAGCACCTCAGTGCGGCGTACGGTCTCAAGTGTCAGCTCATCAGCTTCGGCCACAGCGTCAATATATACCCTTGCGGCTGTGCTTCCTGCCGAAGCGGCGGCGAACTCATTGAGGCGGCGATCCAGCTCAGGGATGTTTTCCTCTTTTATACTGAAGCCCGCGGCATAGGCGTGACCGCCAAACTTTTCAAGTATATCACCGCAGGAGCTAAGAGCGTCGAATAAATTTACTCCGTCCACGCTGCGGCCGCTGCTCTTACAAAGGCCGTCCTCCACGGAGATCAATACGCAGCTGCGGTTGAACCGGTCACAGATTCGTGAGGCCACTACGCCGATTATGCCGTGGTGCCAGCCGCGCTTAGCAAGCACAAGGGCTTTTTTATTGAACATGTCGTTCTTATATATCATATCCACAGCCTGCTCAAATATGAGGCTTTCCTCGGCCTGACGGCGGCGGTTTTCCTCATCGAGCAAGAGAGCCAGTTCGGCTGCCCGGGCCGCATCCTCACAGAGCAGCAGTTCGACTGCCGTCATGGCGCTGCTCATTCTGCCGGCAGCGTTGAGCCTGGGTGCAACGGAATAGCTCACAACAGCGCAGCTGTTCCACTTTGAGCTGCTGCCCACCACCTCCAGCACCGCCCGAAGGCCGGGATTGGGGTCTGTCTGCATTTTATTTATACCATAATCCGCTATGGCGCGGTTTTCGTCGGTCAGAGATACCACGTCGGCTATAGTGCCGAGGGCCACTATATCGCCGTACTTTTCCATGACCGACTTCGTGTCGCCGCAAAGGGCACAGATCAGCTTGAAGGCCACGCCAACTCCCGCAAGCTCTTTAAACGGATAAGGGCAACCCGGCCGCTTGGGGTTGACCACCGCTTCTGCCTCCGGAATATCGCTCTTACACTCATGGTGATCGGTTATTATTACCTTGAGGCCAAGCTCGCGGGCGTGCAGCGTTTCCTCCACGGCTGTTATGCCTGTGTCTACAGTCACTACGAGCTTTGTGCCATTTTGCGCCAGTCTGCTGAGCGCCGCCTTATTTACGCCGTAGCCTTCACTCCGTCGGTCAGGTATGTATGCGTCCACCTCAGCGCCCAGTTCACGTAGCACGCGCACCATCAGCGCCGTGGCGGTTATTCCGTCCACGTCATAGTCGCCGTAGACAGTTATTTTTTCGCCGCAGTCTATGGCCCGCCGTATACCTTCAGCGGCCTTGTCCATGTCGGTCATAAGGTTTGGCGAATGGTAGACTGCGCCCGTTTTATTGATAAAGCGGCTCACGGACTCCACGTCCCGGTATCCGCGATGCACAAGCACCTTCGCCACCAAAGCCGGAATATCCAGCGCAGTGCACAGCTCTCTGAGCTGGGCGTCGTCAAGCTTCTCTTCGGGAAATATCCATTCCTTTGACACAACATTCACCACCAATACTGCAAAATATTAATACTAAAAATGTATATTAATAATAATATTATATCACAAAAAACCCTTATGTTCAATTATTTTTTTAATTTTTATTCATAAAATTTGCATAAATTGTATTAATAACTATAAGGAGGCTGGTCAAATGAAGCCGAAAAAACTGAAAAAACACCTTCTGGATCTGGGAGCCGACCTGTTTGGTTCTCTGGCCCTTGATATAGGGTTGGTCTGCTTTGCCGAAGCCGCCCAAATCGCTCCGGGCGGCGTCAGCGGAGTGGCTCTTATGATAAAGCACCTCGCCGGCTTCCCGGTGGGCCTCATGACATTCCTCATAAATTTACCATTACTCATAATCGCCCTTAGGCGCATCGGCGGCGGCTTCGTGCTTCGGAGCCTGCGCACCTTAGTAATAAGCAGCGCCATGCTTGATCTGATCGTGTCGCCGTTTTTCCCTCGGTACGCCGGCGACCGCATGCTTGGCTCCCTGTTTGGCGGCGTGTTTATGGGACTGGGACTTGGTCTTATCTTCCTGCGCGGCTCCTCCACCGCCGGAACCGATATTATTTCCCTTTTAGTGGAGCAAAAACACCCTCACATACAGCTCGGTGCCGCGCTGATGGCCATAGACTGCGCCGTACTGGCGGCCTCGGTGTTCGTGTTTGGCAGCATAGAGTCAGTGCTTTTCGGCGTTGTGGCGCTGTTCTGTCAGACTCAGGTGCTGAACGCCATAGTTTACGGCTCCGAGCGCGGTCAGCTGCTCCTTATAATCTCGAACCAAAGCCGGAAAATAGCCGCCGGCATCATAGCCGAGATGAATCGCGGTGCCACGCTCATCCACGCGGAGGGAGCCTACAGCGGCGAGGAGAGGCCCATGCTCATGTGCGTCACCCGCGCAAGAGAATACTACCATCTCCGGCAAATCGTCCGCCGCGAAGACCCCGCCGCCTTTGTGGTCGTCACCAGCGCCGCAAGAATATTTGGAGAAGGCTTTAAACAAGAATAGCAAAAGGGCCAAATGGCCCTTTTGCTAAGTTAAAGTTTTGTATACCGTTCCATTTAAAGAGTTTGTTTTGTTGTGGCACTTTCGCCCGAAGGGCGCGTCGGTCCAGCGGGACGCTGGTTAATAGTTTTCCACAAATCTGTATCCGCCAAAGCGCTTGTCGTCCGCGTCAGCGAGGATAACTCGTCTGCCGAAGATCAGAACGGACTTACCACTGTGCTTATTTATGAGCAGCTCACCCTCTGAAGCCGGAGCGGTGCTCCACACAAGGCGGGGCTCATTTTCAGCGTAGTCGGCCATAATGCCGTCGCCGCTCATATAGCGGCCGCTCTCAGAGTGGCGCAGCATGAAGCCGCCGTCTACCTCCTCGCGGGTCCAGAGCAATGACCTGTCGTTATAGCCCAGATGCTTCGAGAAAATATTGTAGCCGTCGCTGCCAACGTAATCCACATATGCCCTAAGCACAATGCGGAATTCCTCTACCTCACGGGCGGTGGTCTTTATTCCGGTCTCGGTGAATTCCACCTCGTCGGCCCAAACGAGCTCGCAGCGGTCCTCCGCCGGGAAGGTCATTGGCAGGATTATTATTTTGGAATTCTGGTAATCCACGGGATCCCAGCGGTCGCCTATGTAAAGATAGTCCTCCCCTACCTTGACCATGGCGGTGGGCTGGGTATTGTAGGTCGTAGTATTGCCAAAGGGCACAATGCTGCTCCAGCGGCCGTCTATGCTCTTAGAGCAGGCCACGCCGCCCTGATTTGGGTTCCAGCCGGTGCACTGGCTCGTGAGCATGAAATAGTACTCCCCGCGGCGGAAGATGACCGGAGCCTCACGGAACTGGCCGGGCCAGAGGGTCTTTATCTGCTCGTCCACGCTCAGATAGTCGTCGCTCAGGCGATAGATTATCATGTCGGCATTGTCCCGGGCGGAAGATATGAAATAGGCGGTTCCGTCGTCGTCCTTGAACAGAGTGCAATCGCGGGACATATTGCCCACAGGATTAAAGCTGCCAAGATAGGTATAGTCACCGTCAACCGTGTCGCAGACGGCAACGGCGCAGCGGGCAGCGTTATAGTCCCGGCCGTTCTCATAGTGCATCCACATTACAAATTTGCCGGTCTTCTCACAGTAGAGCACCTTCGGGCGCTCAATATTGGCCCCGCGGGGGCCGACCTTGGGCAGTCCGTCAGGCCCGAAGCCGCGCGGGCCGAGCTGGGGCTCAGTGCGCACATAGTGGCGGCCTGTGGGGCTGTTAAGAGTCAACACCACATTGCGGAATTCCCAGTTCACTAAATCGCGGCTGCGGTAGCAGGACACACGGTTATCTCCCCGGCGGTCCTCGCCGAACAGATAGTACCAGCCGTCGTACTCCATAATTCCGGCTCCGTGGCAGTGCACCACGTTGCCGTCGGTGTCGATAAGGTGCTT
Source organism: Oscillospiraceae bacterium (assembly GCA_022508735.1). Classification (GTDB taxonomy): domain Bacteria; phylum Bacillota; class Clostridia; order UMGS1883; family UMGS1883; genus JAFLUQ01. The sequence continues at coordinate 16,714 of JAFLUQ010000024.1, forward strand.
TCCATTGTAAAATGTCGGCATCTCTGTTTCCTCCTGATATATTATTTATTTAAAATCTGAAATCTCGTTTTCCGTTTTCTATGTCAATAAGATTTTGCTTTGCAATTTCCTTGACCTTGGGGTTTGTGACCTTTTCCATCTCCTCGGCGATCAGCTTTTCGCCTATGGCTCTTGTCTCGGGGCTGGCGTAGTCCATAAGGTACTCTTTCAACGTCATAAGCGCGTTGGGATGGCAGCAGTTCAGTATCTGCCCGTTCTTACACAGCGTCATGAAGCGGTCGCCGGTGCGGCCCTCGCGGTAGCAGGCTGTGCAGAAGGACGGAATGTGCCCGTTCTCCATGAGCCAGCGCACCACCTCGTCAAGGGTGCGGGTGTCGCTGACGTCGAACTGTTCGGTCACGTCGTCCTCCTCAAGAGTACCGTCGGCATAGCCGCCGACGCTGGTCTTGCTGCCTCCGCTTATCTGGCTGATACCCAGCTCCAGCACCCGCTCGCGGCATTTCTGGCTCTCGCGGGTGGAGATTATCATGCCCGTGTAGGGCACGGCTACGCGTATGCAGGCCACGATCTTGGCAAAGGTGTCGTCGTCGATGCCGTTGTCAAAGGCGTCTGGATCTATATCGTCAGCCTTCTTAAGGCGTGGCACGCTTATGGTGTGGGGGCCGACGCCGTATACGGCTTCAAGGTGCTCGGCGTGCATCAACAGTCCGGCAAACTCGTAGCGATACAGCTCCAGGCCGAACAGCACACCGCAGCCCACGTCGTCTATGCCGCCCTCCATAGCGCGGTCCATGGCCTCGGTGTGGTAGTTATAGTTGTGCTTTGGGCCGGTGGGGTGGAGCTTTTCGTAGCTCTCCTTGTGGTAGGTCTCCTGAAACAGGATATATGTGCCTATTCCGGCCTCCTTAAGGCGGCGGTAATTTTCAACCGTAGTGGCGGCGATATTCACGTTCACGCGGCGGATAGCGCCGTTCTTATGCTTTATAGAGTATATGGTCTTTATGCTTTCCAGCACGTATTCGATGGGGTTATTTACCGGATCCTCGCCGGTCTCCAGCGCAAGGCGCTTATGACCCATGTCCTGAAGGGCGATGACCTCGTTCCTTATTTCCTCCTGAGTCAGCTTCTTGCGTGCAATGTGCTTATTCTTGAGGTGGTACGGGCAGTAGGTGCAGCCGTTAACGCAGTAGTTAGAGAGGTACAGCGGCGCAAACATAACGATGCGGTTGCCGTAAAACTCCTGTTTTATCTGCTTGGCAAGGGCATAGATCTCCTGATTTCTGTCCTCCAGCTCGCAGGCCAGAAGCACAGAGGCGTCGCGGTGGCTTAGGCCCTTCTTGAGCCGCGCCTTGGCGATTATCTCGTCGATAAGCTCCGCGTTGGTCTTGTTTGCCTCGGCATAGCTGAGGGTTTCGAGGATCTCTTCATGGTTGATGAAGTCCTCGGCGTGTTTCGATTTCGGATCATACATTTGTTTTCTCGTCCTTTCTTATGGGTCAGGGGTGAGCGTCGTTCGACGCTTTTCTCTCCCTTCCCCGTTAGATACAGTGTTGTTATTATCATAAATAAATATGCAGCCGCGGCTATACCCATTTTTACTTTGGCAGTCTCCGCAACATTACGTCTATACAAACCTTCGGTTTGCAGGGTAATTATAGCACAAATTTATTTATTATGCAAGCCACATTTTAACCTAAAGCGTTCTTTAAATCAAATACCGGCTTGTCGTTTTCGTCATATGTAACCTTTAATAAGTGCGCATGACGGTTTATATCGTCAAGTGGGTCGCCCTCGATCTTTTCAAAGTCTCTGGCGTGGAACAGGCAGATGTCGCTGCCGTCCTCAGCCTTGACGAAGCTGTTGTGTCCCGGGCCGAAAACCTCTCTCTCAGGGTCGGTCTTAAGCACCGGCTGGCGCTCCTTCGTCCAGCTCTGAGGGTCAAGCGGGTCGGCATCTTCGTCGCAGCTCAGCATTCCCATTGCATAGCAGGCTCCGGTGGCCGAAGCGGAATAGGTCAGGTATATCTTTCCGCCGTGCTTGAGCACCGCCGGCCCTTCCTCGACCCATTCGTCCACCCTCTCCCAGTCATAGCAGGGGGTGGAAAGAATAACCTGCTTTGTTCTGAGCTTTGTGGGGGTCTCCAGCTCGGCTATGCAGAGGTTGCTGATGCCCTTCCAAACGCCGATCTTTTCTGCCCAGATGAGATAGTGCTTTCCCTTGTTTTCAAAAACCGTCGCGTCGAGCGAAAAGGAGTGAAAACTGAAGCCGTCTCCTTTGGCCGCCTGAAGCCGCCCGAGCTCCACCCATTCATCCTTCATGGGGTCGCCCTCGCATTTCAGCGCGTGAGGGCGGATATGCCATACGTTATCGGCGCGGCTGGCGGCAAAGTATATATACCACGCGCCGTCAATATAGTGCATCTCCGGTGCCCAGATATAGCCGCTCATTTCGCCGCTCGGGTGTTTTCTCCATATGATCTTTTCCTCCGCCTCGGGCAGCGACATAAGGTCATTGCCCATGCGAAGGGAGATATAGTCGTAATTTGGCGCTGTGGCCGTAAAGTAATAGGTGTCGCCGGACTTAACCGCATAGGGGTCGGCGCTGTGTTTGATCCATGGGGTCATGAGTTTTTCCTCCTGATTATTATAAAAAACACTTAATAATTTATCCCTCTCCGCCGGGTAAATCCGGATAATATGTATGGCATTCAGGCTTTTTTCTTCAAAAGAACCTTAAAATGAGTGGCGTCATTTAAGTCAATGCCGCAATCCTTTTTTATCTGCTGTTTTACGTACGGAAGAACATAATGCTCCTTGTATACGATTTCATAGTCTGAAGGAATTTTGGCCAGCAATGTTTCTACTGTGATAGGCAGATAGTTTTCGCGGACTTCACGTTCCCAGTTTTCAGTATAGCTGTATTTGAGCAAATAATGTATCAGATTGAACCTGATATTTACTGGGCCCCAAATTTTTTCATATTCCTTAAGCTTGTCTGGGAACAGTTGTTTTGCCTTGGCAACATCAGCCTCATCTGACATAAGCTTTATATTATCCGACAGCATCATGTCGCGAATGGCAATATACTTGAAGCCCGAGTTAAAGACCCTGTTCCAAAATTCGTTTACAGATTCCTCTGTTCCATATGAATACACCTCATGAATAGTGCTTGATATATTGAGAAGGGATGAGGCGAAGGGGGTCTTTATTTCGTCCCATTCGGTATGAAATTCACAGCCAGGGACTAATTCTTTGGCCTTTTCTATCATGTCCTCGCTTATGTCATAGCCTATATAATTGTATTCCGGGAACAGATACTGCATAGCGTGGATCATGATCCCATTGGCGCAGCCAAAATCAATTACATTCTCAATAGGCTCAAATATTTTATCAATAAAGAACATTTTATCCATAAAGGACTTTTGCATTCGTTTCACATATACTTCTATATCGTTTAATTTATCCATAATATCACCTCATTACAACCTATCAACAGCAACCTTACACTTTAGCGTAAACAGTCTTTATGCTCACCCCGTTTAACATTCCTATTTTCCCGCTTAAGGTACTTATCACGTCGTTTGGGGCGTCCATAGCCACGCTGATTATGTTTATTCCCTTTTTATGGTACGGAATGCCCATCCGCCCCACGATATACTGCCTGAAATCGTGGAGCAGGGCGTTCAGACTTTCGGCGCTGTCGGTATTCTCAACCACTATGCCCAGAAGGGCTACGCGCGTATCCATGATTTAACTCTCCTTAATAAGAGGATTTCTTCTTCTGTAGAGCTCGGTTATGCCGCGTATAAAGCCGCTGTCCAGCTTATTCAGCTCACTCTGAGGCACGCGGAAGGCCCAGTTGCCGTCGGCAACGCCGGGGCGATTCATGCGTGTGTCGCCGCCATAGCCGCAGAGGTCCTGAATCGGCACAATAGTCAGCAGAGCGCCGCTCCGCCAAAGGGTGCGCATAATGCTGCGGATAACGGGGCTGTCTGTTCCGCCAACGCCCCAATCACCCTTAAAACCACAGTAATCGAGAGCGTAGCGGCGTTCTCCGTCAGAGGCCTCCCAGAGCCAGCCCATCATGGTGTTATTGTCGTGTGTACCGGTGTAGGCCACGGTATTTTTAGTGTAGTTGTGGGGCAGGTGCGTATTGTCGTTATTGTCTATAAAGCCGAACTGCATAACCGCCATGCCCGGGAATCCGGCGGATTTAAGGAGCTTGGGCACGGCTTCGTCCTCCGCGCCAAGATCCTCGGCTATTATGGCCGCGCCGGGATGAGCCTTGGCAAGAGTGCGGAACAGATCCATGCCCGGGCCCTTGCGCCACTTGCCGTAGCGGGCGCTCTTGTCGATGGGGACCTCCCAATAGGCACTGAAGCCCCGGAAATGGTCGATACGCACAGCGTCATAGAGACGGAGGGAGTTTTCTATACGGCGAACCCACCAGGAATAGCCGTCCTTCTTCATTGCGGCCCAGTCGTAAAGCGGATTGCCCCACTTCTGGCCGTCCTCGCAGAAATAGTCCGGCGGAACGCCGGCGCAGGTCTTCTGGCGCAGGTCGTCGCTCAGGCTGAACTGGTCGGGATTGGCCCAGATGTCGGCGCTGTCGAGATTAAGGTATATGGGCATATCGCCGATTATACTTACTCCCTTTTTGTTGGCATAGGCCTTAAGGGCCAGCCACTGCTTATAAAATTCGTACTGCACAAAGCAGTAGAAATCCACATCGTCTTTTAGTTCGGAAACAGCCTTTTTCATGGCCGCAGGCTTTCTGAGGCGCAGCTCCTTGTCCCAATCCGTCCATATTACTTCCTGACCGTGCTTATTCTTCAGCGCGCGGAACAGGGCGTAGTCGGGGAGCCAGTCGTTCTCCTCCGCAAAGGCCTTCACCTTTTTCATGAGGGCCTTGTCAGCACGCCCATAGGCCTTTCTGAGGGTCGGCATCAGCCATTCGCTCACCGAAGCATAGTCTGCCACATAGGGTGAGTCCACCTCACAGGCCTTCAGCTCCTCCTTGGTCAGCAGTCCCTCCTCAAAAAGAGTCTCCGGGTCGATAAAGGCCGGATTTCCCGCAAAAGCGCTCAGGCTCGCATAGGGCGAGTTGAAGCCGTCTGTGGGCCCAACGGGCAGCACCTGCCAGGCGGCAATTCCCATTTCTGAAAGCTTGTCAGCAAAGTCGTAGGCACTTCTGCCTAAGTTTCCCACGCCGTACTTTCCCGGCAGGGAGGATATGTGCATCAATATTCCGGCAG
>JAFLUQ010000240.1 GCA_022508735.1 Oscillospiraceae bacterium
ACACTATCGTTGTGGCCGCAACCGCCGGTGAGCTCAGCCCCCTTCAGTATATAGCGCCCTATGCCGGCTGCGCTATGGGCGAGTACTTCATGTATCAGGGCAAGGACGTGCTTGTTATATACGACGACCTCAGTAAGCACGCTGTGGCCTACCGCGCCCTTTCTCTGCTCATACGCCGCCCTCCGGGCCGTGAAGCCTATCCCGGCGACGTATTCTATCTGCATTCCCGTCTCTTGGAGCGTGCCGCCCGTCTTGCGCCCGAATACGGCGGAGGCAGTCTGACGGCGCTCCCCATTATCGAGACTCAGGCCGGCGATGTTTCGGCCTATATACCTACGAACGTTATTTCCATTACCGACGGTCAGATATTCCTTGAGACAGAGCTGTTCCACAGCGGCGTTATGCCCGCCGTTAACCCCGGTATCAGCGTTAGCCGTGTAGGCGGCAACGCCCAGCTCAAGGCCATGAAAAAGGTTGCCGGTACGCTGAAGCTGGCCTATGCCCAGTACCGTGAGCTTCAGGCCTTCGCTCAGTTCGGCTCCGACCTCGATGCCGATACCAAGGCCAGGCTCGATCAGGGCGCCCGCATCGTTGAGGTGCTTAAGCAGGACAGAAACGCTCCCGTATCGGTGGAAAATCAGATACTGATCATCTATGCCGTAACGGAGGGCTATCTTGAGCCTGTAGCGGTAGAGGATATACGCGACTTTGAAAAGGCGCTGTTTGACTACGCCGCTTCTACCTATCCAAAAATATATCAGAACATTGCCGAAACGGGTGCGCTCAGCCCCGAAACCGAGGAAATGATCAAGGCAGCCATAACCGAGTGCCGCGACAAGTTCCTCCAAGCGAGGTAGCAATATGGCTGAGTCAATGAAGGCCATAAAAAGCCGGATAAAAAGCGTTGAAAACACCCGCCAGATAACTAAGGCCATGGAGCTTGTGGCTACTGGCAAACTGCGCCGGGCCAAGGAACGCATTGAGCACAGCCGCCCGTTCTTTGAGATACTGAAAAAGACTCTGGACGATATTGAACGTGAAAACCGCGACTTTTCGTCTCCCTTTACCCGCAAGGCGGAAAATAAGCGTACCTGCCGCATAGTTATAGCGGGCGACAGAGGTCTCGCGGGCGGATATAACAGCAATCTGTTCAAGGCCGCCGCAGCTCAGCCGGGTGACCTCATTCTCCCCATAGGCCGAAAGGCTGTGGAGCTGTACCGCCGCAAAGGGTTTGAGATACTGAGCGAGGAATATGCCGTGGCCGACGATGTTTCCGTGGGTAACTGCGGAGCCATGGGCGAGGAGCTTGCAAAGGCCTTTCTTCGCGGCGATTTTGACCGCCTTACCATAAGCTATACCTCATATGTAAACGTGCTGACTCAGACCCCCGCCTCCATGGAGATCCTGCCCATAGTCGCCGATGATAAACCGGTGGAAAAGACCGGGCTTATAATCTATGAGCCGTCGGCCGAAGCGGTGTTCGACAGCATCGTGCCACAGTATATCAGCGGCATAATATACGGCGCGCTCTGCGAATCCATTGCTTCAGAGCTGAGCGCCCGCCGTGCTGCCATGGAGTCGGCCAATAAGAACGCCGACGAGATGATCTCCGATCTGAGTCTTAAGTATAACCGGGCGCGGCAGGCTTCGATTACTCAGGAGATAACCGAGATAGTCGCAGGCAGTGAGAGCTAAACAATATAAATGAAGGAAGGTTTTCCAATGAATAAAGGCAAGGTAATATCCGTTGTCGGTCCCGTCCTGGACATCAGGTTTTCCGAGGGCGGCCTTCCCGACCTTTTGAATGCCATTGAAATAGACCGCGGCGAAGGCAAAAAGATGGTTGCCGAGGCCGTGCAGCACATCGGCGACGACGTAGTGCGCTGTATAGCCATGAGCAGCACTGACGGCCTTGTGCGCGGCACCGAAGCTGTTGACACCGGCGGCCCCATAACCGTACCCGTGGGCGAATGCACCCTCGGCAGAATATTTAACCTTTTGGGTGAGCCTGTTGACAATCAGCCCGCCCCCGAAGCTCCCGAGCGCTGGAGCATACACCGCCCCGCCCCCGCATACGATGAGCAGGGCAGCTCCACTGAGATCCTCGAGACCGGTATCAAGGTCGTTGACCTTATCTGCCCTTATGCCAAGGGCGGTAAGATAGGTCTGTTCGGCGGCGCAGGTGTCGGTAAGACGGTGCTCATCATGGAGCTTATCAATAACGTTGCCAAGCAGCACGGCGGCCTCAGCGTCTT
>JAFLUQ010000241.1 GCA_022508735.1 Oscillospiraceae bacterium
TAGCTGTATTCGGCATCAACCAGGTTGACTACATCCACGGCGGCGGCGGCAGCGGTGATATGACATCATCATATTACACTAACCTGGTAGATGGTCTCAAGCAGAATGGCAGTGTAACTGTCTACGAGGGACTTAGGTCTATGTATCAGAATGAATACAATAACTACTGGAGCACTGACGGACGCACCTACGGCTACGGTTCGAAACAGGGCGCTGTCATAATGTACCGCGGCGAAAAGGCCATAACAGATGCACAGGTGTCCTCTGCAAGAGCGGCCGCCGACACCGCGATCATAACCATAGGCCGTCCCGCAGGGGAGGACAAGGATCGCAGCGACACTGCAGGTGACTTCCGCCTGAGTACCAATGAGAGCAACATGGTAAAAAAGGTCAAAGCTGCGGGCTTCAAAAAGATCATCGTGATTCTCAACGTTGCCGGTGTTACCGATACCACATGGTTCGACGGCATCGATGCAGCCCTTGTGGTCTATTTCCCCGGCATGGATGGCGGACGCGCCATGGCTGACGTGCTCTGCGGCGATGCCTATCCCTCGGGCAAGCTGGTGGACACCTGGGCAAAAAATTGTAACGACTATTCCTCATCCAGCAATTTCGGCACTAACACAAATACCAAATACGAGGAGGACATCTTCGTTGGCTACCGCTATTTTGAAACCGTACCGGGAGCCTACGACAAGGTCAACTACGAATTTGGTTACGGCATGTCATATACTGACTTTGAGGTGAAAAATGTTTCGGTTACTCACGATGACAAGAATATCACCGTCTCCGCAGACATTACGAATATAGGAGATAAGTACAAGGGTAAGGAAGTGCTTCAGGTCTACTATGGAGCGCCTGAGGTAGCCCTCCCTCAGCCCAAAAAGGAGCTGGCCGCCTTTGCAAAGACAAAGGAGCTTGCCCCAGGTGAGAAAGATCGCCTCACAGTCTCTTTTCCGATAACAGACATGGCGAGTTACGACGACGTGGGCAAGACCGGCCACGAGGCCGCCTATGTGCTGGAAGCGGGCGACTATAAAATCTATGTGGGCACCTCTGTGCGCAAATGCGATCTTGCCGGCACCTACACTGTGCCTGAGACTGTTGTTACAGAGCAGCTTGCTCACCGCCTTGTGCCAAACACCAGCCTTCTCACGAGGAGAATGAAATCGGACGGATCATACGAGCCGCTGAAGGCCACTACTGCCGCACCGAGAACCCCCGACAAGTATGAGGCTCTCTATGCCAGCAATCCCACCTCTGAGGACAGATTTATCACTTTCAACGATGTCAGCAGGGATAACTCTCTTCTTCCGGCCTTCGTCAACCGTCTTACCGACGAGGAAATGATAAGACTTGTGGGCTGCGTCGAAGAGGATAAGGCGCACGGCCACCGCACCGGCGTCGGTGACATTCCGGCCTTAGGTGTGCCGCTGGTGGGCTCAACCAATGGCCCTGCCGGCATCCAGTACAACGGTGCCAGCCAAAGCGACCCCGAGAGGAACGCCACCTTCTTCCCCTGCGCCACCATGCAGGCCTCTACTTGGAATACCGAGCTAATAGAGCTCTTAGGCAAAGCTATAGGCCTTGAGGGCGCTCATTTCGGCATGGATCTTTTGCAGGCACCCGGAATGAACATCCACCGTCATCCCCGCGGCGGACGCAACTTTGAGTACTTTTCCGAGGATCCGTATATTACCGGAAAGATGGGCATTGCCCTGACCAACGGTCTTCAGAGCGAGTATGTAGGTGCCCAGCCCAAGCACTTTGCGCTTAACAATCAGGAGACCGACCGCTGGCAAAATAACAGCGTATGCTCTGAGCGCGCCATCCGCGAGATATACCTCAAGGGTTACGAGATGGTAGTCAAGGAGGCTCACCCCTGGTCAATGATGTCCGCATATGACAAAATAAACGGCACTCACTGCACCGAGAACTATGAGCTGCTCACTGAAATACTCAGAAACGAGTGGGGCTTCGACGGCTTCGTAATGACTGACTTCTATGCTAAAACCACACACCCGGGCGAGATCATAGGCAGCACTGACCTCCGCGCTCCGCTCAGCACCGTGAAGCCTGATGAGCTCAGAGCCGCTCTTGCGAACGGGACTCTCCAGCGCTGGCAGCTCCAGCGTGCGTCACAGAACATTCTCGGCTATGTTCTCCGGACCAAGGACGCCGCCCTGCTCAAAGATACTCCCTTCACAAATTATCAGATCGACTTCGACTTCACATGCCGTGCGGCT
>JAFLUQ010000242.1 GCA_022508735.1 Oscillospiraceae bacterium
TCGTCCCGAAATCCGCTTTTTGAAAAAGACGCGGCAAGCGGAATTGTGCCGTACATACACAATGGCGACGCGATGCCGAGAATGCTCGCGGGAATAACGCCAATTATGCCAAGCCTTTTATCGCCCATTTTGCGGAACAGTCCATGGATATGATCCTTGACAAAAACCGAAATAACAGAACCAAGAACAATACCAAGCGCGTAATAGGGGAGTATCTGCCTTATCTGAAGATCAAAGTAATACCACAGATAAACTGCTTCCCTTTGTATAATTTCAACCATCGATTTTCACAAAACCTATTCTGCTGCAAGCCGTACCTCTATTTCCATGTTGCCGCTTAACGATTGCAGTTCTTTCAAATACTCTTCGTCGATCTTAGCTATTATCGGCATATCACGATCTGCGGCGTTTTCGCTTACCCATACGGTAAACCAACTGCCGGTCCATGCAACGCCCCCGCATTCCCAAGGCATATTTTCCGCTGTGTTCGTTTCCAAGGATCCACTCTCGCTGCAGCAAAGATCATCAGTTGATCTGTAACCCGTTACGGTATAAACACCATCATCCCGCAGCTTTTTCGCAAATGCGCGTCCCACAGTTGTATCTGTAATTGTCATTCCATATTCTTTTCCATTGATCGTTATGATTGCGCGTACATTCTCTGCTACATCCGAAATCTCACTGTTTGTTGGAGTTTTATCATTCTCTGTACTGCTTGATTCATCAGTCTTTTGAGCAGATGAATTTTCTGTTTCCGAATTTGACGATTCCGTACCGGACATTTCTGAGTTTTGTGAATTGTCTGCACATCCCGAAAGCGAGAAAGCAATACAAAAGCAGATCAGCATAAAAAAACCAATTATTTTACCTTTCATTTTGCTGCCTCCGTTTTTAAAATTGACTGATAGATTCGTTGTTCTTAACCGTTAATTCTTACCAAATTGTAGGTGCGGCTGCCAAGTCCGATATCCGCGGCGTGTTCAAGAGTATGCAGACCGTTTCGGGATTCGATACGGTTGACGAGCGAAGCGCCCTTTGCGTCCTTTTGCGCGTATATAAGATCTATGCACGCCTGATCCAGCGCCACAGGGTCGGTAGAAGCGAGTATCCCGATATCGTGCATATCGGGTTCGGCAGGGTGTCCGTCACAGTCACAGTCCACGGAAAGTCTGTTCATCACATTGACATACACTATGCGCTCGCCGTTGCCGAGATAGTCCGAAACGGACTTCCCTGCCTCAGCCATAGCCTCAAGAAACGCGTCCTGCTTGCCGCCCCACGGGTTTTGCTTGCTTTTGCCGCCGCTGTGGATCCAAGCCTTGCCTTCGCTTGAGCCAAGTCCGATGGAGATGTTTTTGATAGCCCCGCCGAAGCCCGCCATAGAATGACCTTTAAAATGGGATAATATCAGATAAGAATCGTAATCGGCAAACGCCTTGCCCACATAGTTTTCGGAAATCACCGAACCGCCGCTGACCGTAAGCGTCATAAATCCGTTTTCATCGAGTATCTGAAAATTCGCGATATCTGTAAAACCGTGGTCTTTCGCCACTTGATAGTGCATTGCCGTCTGAGCACGCGAACCTCCGTAGGCAGTGTTACATTCCACGATAGTACCGTTTACCGACTGCACCAGATCCTTTATCAGCTCGGGTCTGAGATAATTGCTTGCGGGCGGCTCGCCCGTGCTGACCTTTACAGCGACTTTTCCGCTTAAGCTTACACCAAGCGCCTCATATACCGACATCAGTCCCTCTGGAGAAATATCCGATGTGAAATATACAACCGGATCGCTGCTTTCCGGAGTATTCGGACCTTCGTTATTGGAAGAACCGCTTTCATTTTCATACGAGCTTGTTTTCGATGACGATGAGGTTTGAACGGAATCGGTGACATCTCCGTTTGGCGTTGCCGCGGTACAGCCTGTGAGGATAATCGCAAGTGTAATGACCGATGAGAGAAGTATTTTGCAATTTCGTCTCATATGAATTTCCTTTCTTTTGCGTATATCTGATTTGGTGGTTTTATTTCTCGGTGTAAATTTCTTTTGCCAGCCTGAACGCCGCCCATGCCTTCGGCCAGCCCGCATAGAAAGCAGCGTGGGTCAATATCTCCGCTATTTCCTCTTTTGTAACGCCGTGATTTTTGGCATTCTGAATGTGAAAGCTCAAAGAACTGTCCAGAATGCCGCTTGCCATTAAAGCAGTGACTGTTACGATGCTGCGGTCAC
>JAFLUQ010000243.1 GCA_022508735.1 Oscillospiraceae bacterium
AGGCCCTCGGCTTTAACGACGAGGAGATCGAGAACCGCTTCGGCTTCATGGTAAACGCCTTTAAATACGGCACTCCTCCCCACGGCGGCTTTGCCTTCGGTCTCGACCGTCTGGTAATGCTCCTTCTGGGTGCCGACTCTCTCCGTGAGGTAATTGCCTTCCCCAAGGTGAAAGACGCTTCCTGCCCCATGACGGGCGCTCCCGACTTTGTGGATCCCAAGCAGCTTGAGATACTTCGTCTCGGTCAGGCTTTTGCCGAGGGCAGCGCGGCGGCGACTGTTAAGAAGAAAAAAGGTCCGAAGATAGACGTTGAGAACGTGGCAAAGCTGGCCCGCCTTCGCCTTAATCAGGGTGAGAAGTCGGCCATGGCCGCCGATATGGAGGCTATAATCGACTTTGCCAATCAGCTTTCCGAAATAGACACCGGCGACGTAGAGATCACGGCTCATGTTGTTCCGCTTAACAATGTGTTCCGTTCTGACGAGGCCGTGAGCGACTTCGAGCGCGACTCGATGCTGGCCAATGCCCCCACAAAGGCCGAAGGGTACGTCAGCGTTCCGAGAGTGGTAGAGTAAGTGGAGGTTGAGACAATGAGTGAAATAACAAGCATGACGGTCAGGGAGCTCAGCGAGGCCCTTGCCGCCGGGGATATTTCCTCGGTGGATATAACCCGCAGCTACCTTGACTCTATAAAAAAAAGCGACGATAAAGTTGGCGGCTACATAACCGTCACTGAGGAAGAGGCTCTTGCGGCGGCCAAGGCTGCCGACGATGTCCGCACCGCCGGAAACGGCGGCGTCCTCACGGGTATCCCCGCCGCCATTAAAGATAATATTTGCACAAAGGGCGTAAGAACGACCTGTGCCTCTAAGATGCTGGGTAACTTCGTGCCTCCATATGATGCAACTGTTATGGAGAAGCTGAATGCCCATACTGTGCCCGTCCTCGGCAAGGTCAACATGGACGAATTTGCCATGGGCTCCTCCACCGAGAACAGCGCGGTTAAAATCACCCACAATCCCCGGAGCATTGACCGTGTCCCCGGCGGCAGCAGCGGCGGCAGCGCAGCTGTAGTGGCCGCCAACGAGGCGCCCTTCTCCTTGGGCAGCGACACCGGCGGCAGCATCCGCCAGCCCGCGGCCTTCTGCGGCGTGGTAGGCATGAAGCCCACCTATGGCCGGGTTTCCCGCTACGGTCTTGTGGCCTTCGCCTCCTCTCTGGACCAGATAGGCCCTGTCACCAAGACAGTTGAGGATAACGCCCTTGTGCTTAATGCCATTGCCGGGTATGATAAGCACGACGCAACCAGTGTAAATATAGAGGTTCCCGACTACACAGCCGAACTTAAAAAGGGCGTTAAGGGCATGAAGATAGCCCTGCTTCGCGAGTCCTTCGGCGAGGGAATCAGCGGCGAGGTAAAGTCAGCCGTTATGAACGCGGCCCATGTGTACGAAGGCTTGGGTGCCGAAATTGTGGAGCTTTCCATGCCGTCGCTTGACCACGCACTTCCGGCTTACTATGTAATCAGCTCCGCCGAGGCCTCCAGTAATCTGGCCCGCTTCGACGGTGTGCGCTACGGCTACCGCAGCGATAACTATAACGATATAACCGAACTTTATCTCAGCAGCCGCAGCGAGGGCTTCGGTGCCGAGGTAAAGCGCCGCATCATGCTGGGCACCTTTGCCCTCAGCAGCGGCTACTATGACGCCTACTATAAGAAGGCCCTTCAGGTCCGCACCCTTATAATGAACGACTATAAGAAGATATTCGAGGGCTGCGATCTCATCCTTTCACCCGTAGCGCCCACCGTGGCTTACAAGATAGGTGAAAAGACCACCAATCCTCTGGAAATGTATCTGGGCGATATCTGTACCGTTCCGATGAACATCGGCGGCGTGCCCGCCCTGTCCCTGCCCTGCGGCGAAGACAGCGAGGGTCTGCCCATCGGTATGCAGCTCATCGGCCCCGCCTTCAGCGAAACCACGCTCTACCGCGCGGGTGCGGCCTTCGAGGCCGAGCAGGGGGCCTATCACATTGAAAGGGGTGCGTTCTGATGACCTATAAGGGCTATGAAATGGTTATCGGTCTCGAGACTCACGTGGAGCTTAAGACCGA
>JAFLUQ010000244.1 GCA_022508735.1 Oscillospiraceae bacterium
AATGAGCGGACCATGCTGCCGATCAGGTTTATTGCGGAGAGTTTTCATTTCACGGCCCAGTGGGATGGAGAGACTCAGACTGTGACCATCACTGCCCCGGCGGCAACTTCCAACATCAGCAATGCCCCGGACGCTCCCCTTGTCTATATGACGACCGAGATCACGCCGGAAGCACTCTTAAAGATTTATGAGCAGTTAGGTTTTGATGCCGAGGGCAATGTTGCGGTTAAGATATCGACAGGTGAACCGCCCGCAAGCAACTATTTAAGGCCTGAGCTTATAAAGGAGCTGGTTCAATCTGTAGACGGTACTATTGTAGAATGTAACACCGCATACGGCGGACCGCGTGCCACATCAGCAATGCACTGGCAGGTAATCGAAGATCACGGCTTTTTGGATATTGCAAATGTAGACATTATGGATGAGAACGGTTCGCTTGAAATCCCCGTAAATGTAAAGGGGGCAACGATTCATGAAAACTATGTTGGCGCAAATCTTGCAAATTATGACTCTCTCATTTCCCTTGCACATTTCAAGGGGCATGCAATGGCGGGATATGGCGGCGCGATAAAAAATATGTCAATAGGAATTGCCTCAAGCGAAGGTAAAGGCTGGATTCACAGCGGCGGCACGTCTAAGACAGGCAATATTTTCGGTGGAAAACAGGATGCGTTCCTTGAAGCAATGGGCGATGCGACAAGCGGAGTTATTGACTTTATGGACGGCAAGGTTGTCTATATCAATGTTATGAACCGCTTGTCTGTAGATTGTGACTGCTCCGGACGTCCGTCAGAGCCGGATATGCACGACATCGGAATTCTTGCGTCGTATGATCCTGTTGCGCTTGATCAGGCATGTATTGATTTGATATACGCACAGAAAGACGGAGACGGAGCTTCCTTAGTACAGAGAATTGAAAGCAGAAACGGTCTGCACACACTGGAACACGCCGAGGAAATCGGCTTGGGAAGCAGAAATTACAATTTAATCAGCATAGACTGAAAGGATTTTTTATAGGGCGAAACACCACATATAAATTTTATAAGGAGGAAAAAAATTATGGCATGTTTTGCAGCACCTGCGGCGGAGGCTATCGTCACCACCGTGGTAAAAAAGAAAATGGGTAACAATGTGGAAATGAGCATAAATCCCTTCCTTAAGAGGATAGGCTGGCTGGGCAATATGCTCTGGGGCGGCAGCGCTCTCCTTGCCTTTGAACACATCTGGCACGGCGAGATCGTGCCCTGGTTCCCGTTCCTGACCGGCACTGATGTCCTTCGTGAGATCGCCACGTCCGGAACAGCTATGGCTGTACTTGTTACGGCAGTTTGGGCGACAATGGCGGCAGCGGCAAATTCCATCGAGAAAAAAGCCTTGACGGTAGAAGCCGATGCTTGACATAATACGCCGGGAATTTATATACGTCTGGTACTATTTCGAGGTACAGCTGCGGCAGATCTTTCTTTACTGGGCGCTGGGCATTGTGATAGGCTCTGTCATATCTGTTTTCGGCAAACAGAAGATACACTCGCTCATGAGTGTGATCCAGGATAAACACTTAGGAGTCCTCGGTATAATTCCGGCCAGCCTTATCGGCATAGCCTCACCTCTGTGTATGTATGGTACAATCCCGATTGCAGCGTCCTTTTCTCAGAAGGGCATGAGGGACGATTATCTGGCGGCCTTTATGATGAGCTGAGTTTTGCTGAATCCGCAGCTGCTGATTTACAGTGCGGCGTTAGGTAACTTTGCCCTCTGCGTAAGGTTCATATCCTGTTTCCTTTGCGGAATATGCGCCGGACTTGTGGTGCGGTTCTGCTTCAAGGATAAGCACTTCTTTAACTTTGAGGGCTTCTCGGAGCGGGCCAGCCGGGATACTGACCCGAATTTGTTTATGCGGCTGCTCAAAAACATAGGCCGTAACATCAAGGCCACCGGCCCATACTTCCTTGTGGGTATACTGCTTTCAGCTTTGTTCCAGCGATATGTTCCGGCTGAGGCTTTTGCCAGTCTGTTTGTGAACAACCGTGG
>JAFLUQ010000245.1 GCA_022508735.1 Oscillospiraceae bacterium
TGCTTGCTGGAGCTCTGCTTGGAGCCGACATGGATGCAGTCAGCGCTGCATTTGTCCTCGGGTGTGTGGAAGTCGCAGGCCGCAACCTCGCACTTGATGCCGTCAATGGTTCTGTCTGTCTTATAAGCCTTACTCATGGTTTTACCTCTTTTCAAGTCTGTTTAGTCGAAATGATTTTCACTTCGATATTAGTATTTATTATATTAAAAAAACTATGTGAGGAAAAACATGGCAATATATGCGATGAGCGACTGGCATCTTCCGCTGGGCGTCAACAAGCCTATGGACGTGTTCGGCGGAAACTGGCAGGGCTACGTTGAAAAAATAGAAGAAAGTATGAGCCGGCTTAACAGCGGCGACTACATAATCATGAACGGCGATTTTTCTTGGGCAATGCACATGAGAGAGAGCCGCCCGGACTTTGAGTTCCTCGGCCGTCTTCCCGGAATAAAGCTGATGAGCAAGGGGAATCACGACTTCTGGTGGGAGAGCAAGGCCAAGTTCTCGGCCTTTATGGAGGAGCTGGGCCTAAGTAACGTGCATTTTCTTCAGAACAACGCCTTTGACTGCGGCGACTGGGTCGTCTGCGCCTCCCGCGGCTGGATATCCCCCTCGGACAAAGAATTCAAGGAGAGTGACCAAGTCATATACAAACGGGAGCTGTTGCGCCTTGAAATGGCCCTCAAGGAGGGCGAGCAGCTCGGTAAGCCCATAATAGCCGCCCTGCACTACCCGCCCGACGACGGCTTTATTGACCTGTTAAGCGGTTATAGGGTCTACACCTGCGTTTTCGGCCACCTTCACGGGCAGGCCGCCAGAACGTACCGCCCTAAGGCGCTTAACTGCCACCTTGTGTCGGCGGACTATCTGGACTTTAAGCCGCTGAAAATTGCGGACTGATGACACAAATACAGCCCTGTAAGTTGCGGTTACAGGGGAAAAGCTCGAAAGGGAACTCCCTTTCGATTGAAAACATCAAAAGTCAGGGCGTGTACCTGACTTTTGATACCTTTATCGGGGTAGAAAAAATCCTTTGTTCAAAAACAAAGGATTTTTTCGTAAGCGATAGCGCCCGATGCGGAGGGGGAGACCAAAGGGGGAACCGTTCGGGTTCCCCCTTTGAGATTAATCTTCGCACATATAGGGGTAGTTAATGTCATAGGAGGGAACATAGTTCTCCTTCGTGCACTTGATGTTTACCCAGCGGATAAGGTTGAACACGCTGCCGGCCTTATCGTTGGTGCCGCTGGCGCGGGCGCCGCCGAAGGGCTGCTGACCGACAACAGCGCCGGTGGGCTTATCGTTGATATAGAAGTTGCCGGCGGAGTTGTTGAGCGCTGCCTCCATGTGGATGATGGCGTCGCGGTCCTGAGCAAAGATGGCACCGGTGAGGGCGTAAGCGCTTGTGGTGTCGCAGAGCTCAAGAGTCTCGTCAAGCTTCTCGTCGTCATATACGTAAATGGTGATAACGGGTCCGAAGATCTCCTCAACCATCGACTTGAAGTCGGGCTTCTTTGCGAGGATAACGGTGGGCTGAACGAACCAGCCCTTGCTGTCGTCATAAGAGCCGCAAAGCACCTCGGCGTCGGGAGACTCGTTGGCGTAATCTATGTAAGACTTGATATTGTCGAAGGAGGCTTTGTCGATAACAGCGCCCATAAAGGTGGTGAAATCGGCTACGTCGCCAACCTTGAGCTTGGCTGCCTCGGCCAGTACGCGGGTCTTTACGTCCTCCCAGATGCTGGCGGGGATGTATGCGCGGGAAGCAGCGGAGCATTTCTGACCCTGATACTCGAAGGCGCCGCGCACAATGGCTGCGGAGAGAGCCTCAACATCGGCGCTCTTGTGAGCAAAGATGAAGTCCTTACCGCCGGTCTCGCCGACTATGCGGGGGTAGCTCTTATATGCCGCGATGTTCTGACCAACGGTGGTCCATACGCCGCTGAATACCTTGGTGGAGCCTGTGAAATGGAAGCCGCCGAAGTCGGGGTGGGGGATAACATACTTGCTGATGTCCAC
>JAFLUQ010000246.1 GCA_022508735.1 Oscillospiraceae bacterium
CGAAATTCGCCTTTAATAATAAAATCTCTTTTGCGAATAATAATTCTGCGCGAATAATTTTGTCTGAGCTGCGCCATACTCCGCCGTCGGGAACGTCCTTATGGAACGTCTGAACAGTGGAAATACGGGCGTCTCGGCGGTTTGACGCGCAATTTTCACAAAGGAGTATGAACGTTTATGTTTAAGAAGATCACTTTAGCGGCGGCGCTTTTGTGCTGCGCGGCGATCTCACCCGCGGCGTATGCAGACGTCGGCTCAGCTATAGGCGGCGCAGCGAACGGTATTGCGAACGCGGGCGAGGATATAGTCAACGGCGCGGAAAATGCTACACGCGATATTTTAAACGGATTTACGGCTGACGACACAAACCCCGGCATAGGGATCGGCGGCTCGAGCAGGACTACAGGGAGCGGTAATGCCGGCGACAGCTCAAACGGCACTGCAAACGGCAGCGGAACAACGACTTATACAACGGGCAGCGATACAAGCGGCTCCTCCGACAGCATAAGCTCGGGCACCAACACTTCCACGGCGGCTGGCGCAAACCCGAACACTGGTATCTCAATGGGTTATGTAGCGTCTGCGGCGGTACTCGCGGCGATGGGCGTCGTAGTGACAGCGGTCAAGCGGCGTGACGACTAACCTTTACGGCAAATTTTTGTTAATGTCTTAAGCAGCAACGGCGCTCTTCCCACGCGTTCTCCGGTATCATCAGTACCGCGCTTGTGGGGAGAGCGCTTTTTATTGTAATTTAAGAATATTTTCCTGATAATTCTAATATTATAGTAAGTAAAAGGAAATATCTCCATTTTTATGCAACATGAACACGTTCCTGCTTGTCTTTTGGTAAAAATGACAAAAAATCGACATTTTTTTTTTAATTACTATGCAAAAAAATGCTTGCATTTTTACCACATTTGTAGTAAAATATTACATGGGGAAAGTTGCGGAAGCGACTAAAAAATTTAGCAAATGATTGGATCGATTAAGGAGGATTTTTGCATGAAGATCAGATCTGTTATTGCGGCACTCGCCGCAGCAGCAGTGGTTTCCACGACTTCTGTCACAGCTTTTGCCGAAACCGACGGCGATGACAATGAAACTCTGGCAGTTATAGGTAATGGCACTATGGTTGAAACCGTTGCTGACACTGCCACTGTTGACGGTGATAAAAGCTCCGACAAAACAGGCGCCGAGGGTGTTGCGGCTCTGTTGGGAGTTATTGCGCTTGCGGGCGCTGCGGTCGGAATATCCCGCAAAAAAGCATAAGAATACATAGAGAATACTTGAGCGCTCCTGATGAAAGTCGGGAGCGCATTTTTATCTGACGGCGGACAGTAAAATTGATCTTAGCTTTATATTTCTGTTTATCGTCAAATGTAAAATTTGCCTCCCGATCCTTCAAAATCGGGAGGCATGGTTGTTTTTGCTGTTTATTACTTGGTGAAGTACCTGATAGCGTTGTTGTAGCAGATATCCTTTACGATCTCGCCTACGAACTCAACATCGTTGGGGTACTCGCCCTCTTCGATGAGCGTTCCGAACATATCGCACACGATTCTGCGGAAGTACTCGTGACGGGTGTAGGACAGGAAGCTGCGGCTGTCGGTGAGCATACCCACGAACTTACTTACCAGACCGAGCTGAGAAAGCGCGGTGAGCTGCTTCTCCATGCCGTCCTTCTGATCGTTGAACCACCACGCGGAACCGAACTGGATCTTGCCTACGATGCCCGCCTGCTGGAAGCAGTTTCTGATAGTCGCGAGAACCTCGTTGTCACGCGGGTTGAGGCAGTAGAGAATGGTCTTGGGAAGCTCGTCGGTGCTGTCGAGGGTATCCATCAGCATGGACAGCTTCTTAGCGAAGGTCTGATCCTCGATAGCGTCAAAGCCTGTATCGGGACCGAGCAGACCCATGTATCTTCTGGAGTTGTTGCGGAGCGCGCCGATGTGATACTGCTGTACCCAGTGCAGACGCGC
>JAFLUQ010000247.1 GCA_022508735.1 Oscillospiraceae bacterium
AGCCCGCTCTCAGAATAGTTGCTCAGAACGACGCTCTTATGGTTCTTGACGAGGCTCTCACCGAAGAGGAGTACGCTATAGCCGTTCGCAAGGACAATCCTGAGCTTCTTGCAGCTATCAACGCTGCCCTTGCTGATCTTGAGGCTACCGGCAAGAAAGCCGAGCTTCTTGAAAAGTATGGTCTTAACGTTGCCGAAGACGCAGAATAAGCCCTGCATACATATAAGGGGAGCAGCTCTGCTCCCCTTATTTTAAATACTAATAAGGAAGTGACCACATTGAACCAACTTGGTCTTTGGTTTTCAAACTTAGGCACCACGTTCGTTGAGGGCTTTGAGCGGAACCTCATTCATCAAGACCGCTGGCTGTCTCTGCTGCGCGGTCTCGGAATGACGATCGAGCTGACCGTGGGCGCAATTTTACTTGGCACCTTACTCGGTATAGTGCTGTGTCTTATGAAGCTTTCATCGTCCAAGATCCTTCGCGGCATATCACAGGCCTACATACGTGTTTTCCGCGGAACTCCGCTGGTAGTGCAGCTGCTTATAATCTACTTCGGAGTTTTCGGCTCTATATCGGCCCTGCGCACCGTTCCAAAGGAGGCGGCGGCAATAGTGGCCTTCGGCCTTAACAGTGCGGCCTACATTGCCGAGCTGCTGCGCGGCGGTATCGTCGCCGTTGATCACGGTCAGGTGGAGGCCGGCCGGAGCCTGGGCCTTTCGTCCTGGCAGACTATGTGCTCCATCGTGCTGCCTCAGGGCATTAAGATAGCCTTCCCCACCTACACACAGGAATTTATCGTACTCATCAAGGAAACCGCTATCGCGGGCTATATCGCCCTCGAGGACCTGACGAAAAAAGGCGACATCATACGAAGCCGCACCTTCTCGGCCTGGTACCCGCTGCTGACAGTTGCCATTGTATACCTTGTGCTGACGACGACTCTTGAGATCATCTTCGGCCGTGTGGAAAGGAGGCTGCGTGAAAGTGACCACAGATAACATCATAGAGGTGCGCGAACTCCGCAAAAGCTTCGGTAGGCTCGACGTATTGACCGGCATAACCGAAAACATCCGCCGCGGCGAGGTCGTGGCCGTTATAGGCCCCAGCGGCAGCGGCAAAAGCACCTTCCTGCGCTGCCTGAATCTATTGGAGCAGCCCACCGGCGGTCACATACTCATTGACGGTGTTGACATAACCGACCGCCATACAAACATCAACAAGCTCCGCCGTGAAATGGGCATGGTATTCCAGCACTTTAATCTGTTCCCTCACCTGAAGGTAATTGACAACATAACCCTCGCCCCGCTGAAGCTAAAAATGGAAAACAGTAAGGAGGCCGCAAGAGCCAATGCCCTGAGGCTCCTTGAGCGCGTGGGCCTTGCCGATAAGGCCGACAATTACCCCGTGCAGCTCAGCGGCGGTCAGAAACAGCGTATAGCCATTGCCCGCGCTTTGGCTATGAACCCGAAGATCATGCTCTTTGACGAGCCCACCTCCGCCCTCGACCCGGAAATGGTCGGCGAGGTGCTGAAGGTTATGGCCGACCTTGCCAAAGAAGGCATGACCATGGTAATCGTTACCCACGAGATGGGCTTTGCCCGCGAGGTAGCCGACCGCGTTCTGTTCATGGACGGCGGCATAATTGCCGAGCAGGGCACGCCCGAGGAAATATTTTCAAATCCGCAGAATCCCAGAACAAAGGAGTTTTTGTCGAAGGTACTGTAAGAATAAGCACACAAAAAGGGGCCGTAAAATAAACTCGCTTTGTGGTGTGGAGGCACAGGGGCCGTTCAAAAAAATCGTGCAGAACGGACGAAAATCAGTTTGTGACGGCGGCTTGGCCGACGGAACAAACCTTCCCGACGGCGTACATAGGTACGCCGAGTGGTGATTTTCGTTCGTAGCTTAGTGGCTTAAAAACAACGAAATC
>JAFLUQ010000248.1 GCA_022508735.1 Oscillospiraceae bacterium
TAAATGCAGTTTACTTAAATTGATAATTTCGGCGAATTGCTGAACATCTATCAGAGTAAGATAAAGAATTGTTGAATTAAAACAAGGAGCAACGGCACGCTGGTAATGTTAAAATCATCACACTGAAAGATGACGCAGACACAAAAGCAGCATATACCGAAGACTACTGGTATCAGGACGCCGAAAAGGTAAAGACGCAAATCGACGGAAAGATCTAAGTCGTATTTTGTGGCAGCGATTATGATGAAAATAGCTTTTGGAAGAAGTGCTATCCCGACAGCGAACTCTATATTTTTCCGAGAAATGAGATCAGCTCCACTGCAATCAGGACGAATCCCTATGCCCATTGGGAATGGCTGCCGAATATCGTCAAACCTTATTATACAAAAAAGGTGCTGTTGATGGGCGGAGAGAGTACCGGTAAGTCCACTCTCACCATCAATCTTGCTCATCGGTTCAATACCAACTATATTGATGAAGCTGGTCGGGATATTTCATAACGCAGCTGAACAGCTATGACTTGATTCTGTTTCTTGAACCTGATGTGGCTTTTGTTCAGGACGGCGATCGAAGCGAAGTGATTCACGCTGACCGGGAAAAGTATAGCCGACAGATTAAAGAATTGCTAAGCAACCACAAGAAAGATTTTGTATCCATCAGCGGCTCTTATCAAGAACGGTATGAAACCGCTGTGAGTTTAGTCAATCAGTTATTTTTAGTAAAAGCAGCCTATTAGTAACTGTGATCAAATAAAAAACCCGCTGACCGAAACAACGTTCTTGGACGGCGGGTTATTATATTCGTGTTTATTTTTACTTTTTTACAATATCGTCATTCTTTTTAAGCCTCCGTATTATTTCCGCATTGCGGGCAGAACTTCATCCCCTCAAGCTCTTTTGGAAATACGTACCCACAGGAATTGCACACCCTGCTATCCGGCTTTTTGCTTCCGCACTTCGGGCAGAACTCCATACTGTTGACCATGCCGCAGGAGCAGATCCATTTGCCTTTAGCTTCCTCATTTGCCTTAGATTGCGCAGAGCCTTCTCTCATCATCTCAGCCACGTTCACGTTTATACTGTGCTGAGCCATTCCCATTCCCATAAAGCCGTTTACGGCTCCGGAGGGATTAGCGGCGGCGGATTCCATAGCATTCGCAGAAGCAGCGCCCATTCTTGCACCAAGCATGGCCATATTGCCGGAATACGCCCTCGATTCCTGCAGATCCCGCAGCTTGTCCATGCTCTCATCATCGGGCAGGATATTGCTGAACGCCATGGTCAATATCTCGATGCCCCGTTCTTCTCTCCACTTTCTGCTCATGCTTTCCTGCAAGAGACTCAATATCTCCTCGGTATGCAGCGACATCTGATCGTAATGCACGCCTTTTTTTGACAGCTCACCCAGAACAGGCAGCATAGCATTCTGCAGCTCGCCTCTGAGCTGCGGCGTGAGAGTAGCTTTGTTGTACTGATCTGCAACGTTTCCGCACATATTCTCATAAAACTGCAGCGGGTTGCTTATGCGGAAGCTGTAAACACCGTAGCCCTGCAGCAGGATCGTCATATTGAACTCCCTGTCCCGATAGGGAACGTTGCCGAATCCGAATTGGTTGTTGAGTATCTCCTTTATATTCACAAAAAATACTCGTTGATCGTTAGCAGGAATGCCGCCGTAGACAAATCTTTTCTTTACCTCCTGGATACCTGTCACCAGTGCGTCCTTCAGATTGCCGGCAAAGGCTGACGGTTCGGCTTTGCTGCTGTACTCATATCCTCCCGGCTCGGCCGTAAAATCTATCACAAGACCGTTTTCCACCACGATAAGCATTTGCCCTGCATTGACAGCGATCCGGCTGCCCTCAGTGATAACGTTGTCATCGGCACGGTTTCCTGCGCCGCCCGATGATTTTTTGTGTCCTCTTTTCACCAA
>JAFLUQ010000249.1 GCA_022508735.1 Oscillospiraceae bacterium
AGAAAAACGTTGATATAGTCATCGGCAGCGAGGGCGGCTTTGAGCCGTATGAGGCTGAAGAGCTTACGAAAGTGGGCTTTACCGCGGTGTCGCTCGGTAAAAGAATACTGCGCTGCGAGACCGCCCCGATCGCCGCTATATCAATTTTGATGAATCTCACAGGAAATATGTGATAAGATTGTTAAAAATCACCAAACTTTTACGCGGCTCTTGCATTTTTCTCGAAAATGGTGTATAATAGTATAATAAATATACGGTCAAACCGTAATTATTTTTCTTTTACTTTAAGGAGGAAACAGCTATGAAGGCTTTGGGTATTTTTCTGATCGGCGCGCTGGCAGTTGCCGGAGGTATTGCTGCCGCAACTTATGTGACCAAGAAAAAGCTTGAGAAGGAAAATGAGGACGATTACTACGAGAACTGGGACGATGTTGACGATTCCGATGAGGATTGGGATTTTGATTTCGACGAGGATATGGAAGTTGAGGACGAGACTACTCTTGCAAAGGCAGTAGCTGATGCTGTTCCCGAGAGTGCTGCTCCCGAGGATAAAATTCCTTTCGCTGTGAATACCGCAACTACTCCTACAAATACAACTGAGGAGCTTTGATCTTACAACGGCTTGAATTTTATAGCGAGGTCTTTATGGTCTCGCTTTTTATTTTTTCGTAAAAAAGCAGACTGAAAACAGTGGTTTTTTACAAGGAAAAGCTCATTTTTAAAACTACTGCAATATTTGAATAATTTGGCTCAACATCAAGGATTTAAGCCGATTTCAAAGAAGAAATTTATAGTCTGATTTCCATAACTTTTTTCACAATATTTTTATGAGTAATAAATTGCAAATATTCCCTAATGATGAAAGGTTTGCTGTCCTCACTATAAAAAATAATAAAACCTCTTGAAATAATCTGAGGTTTATGGTATAATGTTTTATATAGAGATTATTGTAGGCAGTTGGCAGATTTTTAAAACAATTTCTAATCTCTAATCTCTAATTTCTAATCTCTAAAGGGGGTTGTTCCATTGAAGCATATTGTCACCATCAACAAGGCTGATCTTAAAAAGACTGCCGAGAAGGGCGGCTGCGGCAAGTGCCAGAGCTCCTGCCAGTCCGCTTGCAAGACTTCCTGCACTGTTGCGAACCAGAAATGTGAATCTGTAAAGTAAAAGAGCGGTACATACCACCGGGACGCAAAGCCGATGGTATATTTGTCTGAAAAAATCGGAGGCAGGGGTTTTCCTGCCTTCTATTTCTGTATTGGAGTTATTGATGATACATAAGTTTGAACAGCTTGGTTATAAAATTGTTATAGATCCTGACAGCAACGGCGTTCATTTGCTGGACGACTGCGCTTATGATATGCTGGACTATCTTAATGAAGATATGTCCGGGGAGATGCCTGCGGAGCTTGCCGAAAGGCTATCCGGATATTCTCCCGATGTTGTTCGCGAGACATATTCGGAATTATACGAATTGTATAAAGAAGGCTCTTTATTCGCCCGAGATGATTATAAAAAGTATTCCGACACTATGGTGAAAAGCCCCGTGAAGTCGATGTGCCTGAACGTTTCACACGACTGTAATCTGCGCTGCGAATACTGCTTCGCGCAGACGGGCGACTTCGGCGGTGAGCGCTGCGTCATGCCGCCCGAGATAGGACGTAAGGCGATAGACTTTCTTATTGAAAAGTCCGCCGATCGCCGGAACATCGAGCTTGACTTCTTCGGCGGTGAGCCTCTTATGGCGTGGGATACCGTGGTTGAGACGGTCAACTACGCGCGTTCCATAGAAAAACAGCACGGAAAGAATTTTCGCTTTACCATCACGACCAACGGCGTCCTTCTCGATGACGAGAAGATCGACTATATCAACCGCGAGATGAGTAATGTAGTATTGT
>JAFLUQ010000025.1 GCA_022508735.1 Oscillospiraceae bacterium
CTGGAGCTGGTGGATATGACCGATCTGTTCAAGGACTGCGGCTTTACGGCCTTTGCCTCGGTGGCAAACCAGCCGGGCCATAGCGTGCGCGCGATAAACGCCGCCGGGCTGAGCCAGAAGCTCACCCGCAAGACCCTTGACGGCCTTGTGGACTTCGTCAAGACCTACCGCGCAAAGGGCCTCGCATGGCTCATCGTGGAGGAGAACGAGATCCGCGGCAGTATAGTTAAATTCTTCAGCCCCGAGGAGCTTAAGGCCATTGCCGACCGCGCCGGAGCCAAGCCCGGGGATACTATTCTCCTTGTGGCTGATAAAGACAGCGTTGTATATGCCTCTCTGGGCGCTTTGCGCTGTGAGCTGGCAAGCCGCTACGAGCTTATCGAGCCCGGCAAGTTCAATCTGCTCTGGGTCACCGACTTCCCGCTGTTTGAGTACAGCGAGGAGGAGGCCCGCTATGTGGCTATGCACCACCCCTTCACCTCTCCTAAGGACGAGGACATCGAACTGCTTGACACCGATCCCGGGGCCGTGCGCGCCAAGGCCTACGACATCGTGCTTAACGGCGTGGAGCTTGGCGGCGGCAGCATACGTATATTTAACAGCGAGCTTCAGGCCAAGATGTTCGAGAAGCTGGGCTTCACCCCAGAGCAGGCCATGGAGCGCTTCGGCTTTTTGATCAACGCTTTCCGCTACGGAACACCCCCTCACGGCGGCATGGCCTACGGCCTCGACCGTATGGTGATGCTCATGACCGGCAAGGAGTCTATCCGCGACGTTATGGCCTTCCCCAAGGTGAAGGACAGCAGCGAGCTTATGGTTGAGTCTCCCGGCGAGGTGGATAAGAAGCAGCTCGACGAGCTTGGAATCGAGATCGCGCTGAAGGAAGAATAAAAAAGATAAATAATAGGGAGGTAATCTCTGTTGATAGAAGTAAAGAATCTGACTAAGCGGTTTGGCAAAAAGATTGCGGTAGACAACCTGTCGTTCACGGTAAAAAGCGGTGAAATACTGGGCTTTCTCGGGCCTAACGGCGCGGGCAAAAGCACGACCATGAACATCATAACCGGCTACCTCAGCGCCACCGACGGCAGTGTGAAGGTGAACGGCCACGATATATTGGACGAGCCATATGCCGCAAAAAAGAGCATTGGCTACCTGCCTGAGCAGCCGCCGCTGTATCTTGATATGACAGTGAACGACTACCTTAAGTTCGTGTATGAGCTTAAGGACGTTCGCCTTAATAAAAAATACCACATCGACGAGATAAAGAATATTGTTGGCATAGCCGACGTTGGCGGCAGAAGAATAAAAAACCTGAGTAAGGGCTATCGACAAAGAGTGGGGCTGGCTCAGGCGCTTATCGGCAGCCCTGACGTACTCATATTGGACGAACCCACCGTGGGCCTCGACCCCAATCAGATAATAGAGATACGCACTGTTATCAGAGAACTTGCCAAGAAACATACCATAATTCTCAGCAGCCACATCCTGCCCGAGGTCAGCGCGGTCTGCGACCGGGTGCTGATCATTGACAAGGGCAGGATCGCCGCTGAAGACACTCCTGAAAATCTGTCCCGCGGATTGAGCGGCGAGGGCAATGTTTCCGCGGTCATCGAGGGCGACGAGACCACTGTGCGCGCGGCAATAATGTCCGTTCCCGGGGTTCGCGGAGTGGATTTCATCGATGGCCGGTATAAAATTCAGGCCGAGGCTGACCTGCGCCGGGAGATATCAATGGCGGTCAGCGCCGCCGGAGGCACGATCATTGAGATGAAGACCGACGAGATGAGCCTCGAGGATATCTTTATCCGCCTGACGGCGGAAAGCCCGGCTGCTGAGGCCGAAACACCAACGGCAAAGGAGGAGACGGCAAATGAAAGCGATATTTAAGCGTGAGCTTAAGGCGTATTTCACCTCGCCCATAGGCTGGATATTCATTGGCGTTTTCGCCTTCATCTACGGCTTTTATTTCAATCAGTATGTAATTGAGCTGGGCTTTGGCGATATAAGCAATCCCCTCGCCAGCGGCCTGCTTATACTGGTGCTGTTGGTGCCGGTCCTCACCATGCGGCTCATAGCGGAGGAGCGGGGAAGCCGCACCGACCAGCTGCTTCTGACATCTCCCGTCAGCGTGACGAGCATTGTGTTAGGCAAGCTGTTTGCGGCGCTCTGCGTCTTTCTCTGCGCAGTCGCGACCACCTTGCCTTACCTGGCGATCATCGCCGTTCACGGCGCGCCCCTTTGGGGAAAGATCCTCGGCACGTATCTGGGATATTTCATGCTGGGTCTTTGTTTTATTTCCATCGGCATATTTTTCTCGTCAATAACCGAGAGCCAGATAATTGCCCTCGTAGTGTCGCTGGGCGTGCTTTTGATGTTCTTCCTTATGGCGAATGTGCCCTCAGTGGGCATCGGTGTGCTGGATAAGGCGATAGCCCTTGTGTCCGTGACCGAACACTTTGAGGACTTTGTTATCGGAGTGCTGAAAATTGAGAATATATTCTACTATCTGAGTTTCTCGGTATTATTCATTTTTTTGACCATACGCAGTGTAGAGAAGCGCCGCTGGGCTAACTAAAAGGGGGACGGGTAAAATGAAAAAGCTTAACACTCGCCGCCTCAAGTACGGCGCCAATAACACCATACTCATAGTCGGCGCAATTATAGTTTTTGTGCTGCTTAACATCGTGGCTTCGGCCCTGTCCGAAAAGTTCCCCGCCACCCGTATCGACATGACAGAGAACGGCATGTTTGAGATCGGAACCGCCACCAAGGGCGTGCTGGCCGAGCTGGACGAAACAGGCGACGACGTGACGATCTACTACATGAAAAACCAAAGCGATGAATATACCGAGGTAAAGGAGATAGTTCTCAAGTATCTCGGCGCCAGCAAGAACCTGAAATACGAGGTCGTATACTATATCCGTGACCCGAAGTTTACCGAGCGCTTTGAGGAGGCCGCCGGTCTCAGCGAGGGCAGCCTTATTGTGGAAGATGCCACAACAGGCCGCCACCGCATAGTTCGCATGGAGGACATGGTGGACTATACCACCAACAGCTACACTCAGAGCCAGACGCCCTCCAGCCTGATCCTCGAGAGCCAGCTCACCAACGCTCTGGCCTACTGCATAAGCCGGACTGATACCGTAGTTGGCTTTACGGTAGGTCATCAGGAGGCAAACCCCAACGCTATGGCTCAGCTGCTTGTAGACGAGAACATAACTCCCATGCAGCAGGATCTTTCCGGCCCCGTGCCCGAAGACGTGAGCCTGCTCATAATAATGTCGCCCACCGTGGACTTTACCGCTCAGGAGATCGAAAATCTTGACGCATACTTTGACCGCGGCGGCAATGTGCAGATAGCCATTGAACCGACTATTTCTCTTCCGCGCCTTGAGGCATATCTGGCCGAGTGGGGAATTACCTTCGACAATAACTATATCATTGAGGGCGACGCGCGCTACAGTGCTGCCCAGTACGGCTTGGATATAATGTACCCCCAGATATCCTCCAGCGCCAGCGATATGATCTCAGTAGGCAGTCAGGTCATAGGCTCGCTTCTCAGAAGCGTCACTGTTGCCGACGACCCCGGCGGAGTTGTGACCCACAGCCCCGTATTCTACACTACGCGCAGCGGCATAGCTTATGATGTTGCGAACGCCGAGGACGAGGGCACAGAAGGAGTATATAACCTCTGTGTGTATCTTGAAAAATCCGTTGGCGAAAGCTATGATCAGACGGCAAAGCTTCTCGTTTCCGGCAGCTCCTCCTTCTGGGGCATAAGCAACTATGAGGAGCTGAACCAGAGTCTTTTGAATCAGGCATTTCAGGAGTCGCGCTTCGGTAACCGCAGCTTCTTTATCGGCAGCGTATACAGCATGACCGGTCTCACCGGCACCAAGCTGACCATCACCGGAAAGTCGCTGAACAGCACAAGCATTGTTATCATGACCGATGCGCAGAAGAACATTTACCGCATCCTGTTCTGCTATGCCCTTCCCGCAATCATAGTTCTGCTGGGACTTGTGATCTGGCTAAGAAGAAGACATCTGTAAGGAGCAATTACAATGTCAAATAAAAAATTTATCATAAATATAATCATCGTGGTTGTCGTCATTGGTCTGCTTGCGGGCGCGATATGGTTTTTGTCGCAGCCCGAAGAGAACAATGACGGCCCGGATGTGCCTGTAAGTGAGAATATAACCATATATTCCATAAATCCTGCCGACATGATCTCTGCCGACGTAACCAACAAATACGGCAGTTATTCTCTTCATCGCACCGACCGCGGCTGGAGCCTCGACGGTTTTGATGGCATGGACCTTGACGTGAATATGCTGGATGCTCTGACCAATACATTTTCCAATGTAGCAAGCAGTCAGCTCGTGGACGAAGACCCGGAAAACACCGGTGACTACGGCCTTTATCAGCCTGAGACCGTCATAACGATTGGCACGTCATCCGGCAGCCGTACGTTTTATATAGGCAACGAGACACCTGACGGTAAAAACTACTACTTTAATACCGATGATTCCAAAAGCGTGTATGTCTTAGCCGGCTATGTGGCCGATGTGGCCTTCCTCACTGCCCGCGATTACGTGAACCTCGGCAGTACCTTTGCAGCTGATGATGTAACAAGAGTGCGGATCGTGCAGAGAAGCGGCAGCGCCCTCACTGTGACAATGGACCCGAACGGAGCCCGCGACCAGTACGGCCTTATCAGCTACTGGGATATATCCGAGCCTGAGGAGCGCAGCGCCTCCAATTCCGATGTTGTGACCATGCTGACCACGCCCGTGGCCGAGCTTGAGAGCACGGCTTCGGGAATTTATACCGATACCGCGGAAAACCGCACTATGACCGGCCTTGATAACATTGAATTCACTGTTGAAGTTATGGCTGATGATAAGGACATAACCTACTATATCAGCCCGGCAGCCGATGAATATCGCTATATCACCCGGGCCGACAGCGGCTATATTCTCCGCGTAGACCGAGAGGCAGCCGACTTTGCCTACACGCCTATGGAGGCCGTGGCTGAGCGGTATCTTGCTATGATAGATATTGCCGCCGTCAGCTCTGTTGACATGGCATATCGGGACGAGACCCTTCACTTCACAGTAATCGACGGTGCGGGAGAAAACGCCGCCTTCTATGTGGGCGACGAGGAGCTGAGTGCCGAGCGCTTCCGTGAATTTTACCAGAAGATCGTGGCACTGCCCGTCAGCGGCGTTACCGACGATGAACCTGCCGAGGATATATTTGGCAGCGTAAGCTATAATCTGATCTCCGGCGACCGTCTTAAGCTGGAGTTCGCGCCCTACAGCGAACGCAGCTACGGCGTTTATATCAACGGACGGCGTCAGTATTCAATGCTGAAAAAGAACGTTGACGACTTATTTGATCTTATGAGGGAGTTTTAAATTTTATGGCGGCGAGAATCAAAGCTGTTTATGAAAATTCAATAGCCGCCGAGCTGGGTCTGGAGCCGGGCGACGAGCTTATCGCCATAAACGGCGAGGAGATACACGACGTTTTGGACTACCGCTACCTCGTGAATGACGAGCTGCTGACGCTGACCGTAAAGACCCGGCAGGGCAGCGTAGAGGAGGTAGAGCTTGAGAAGGACGCCTATGATGACTTGGGGCTGGAATTCGAGAGCGGCCTCATGGATAAGGCACAGCGCTGTGCAAACGCCTGCGTGTTCTGCTTTATAGATCAGCTCCCGAAGGGCATGCGCGAGAGCCTGTACTTCAAGGACGACGACACCCGTCTATCCTTCTTTCAGGGGAATTATGTCACCCTTACGAACCTGAGTGAGGCGGAGATAGACCGCCTTATCCGTATGCGCGTCAGCCCGATAAATATTTCGGTGCACACCATGAATCCCGAGCTGCGCGTAAAGATGCTGAAAAATCCCCGGGCGGCAAAGCTGCCCGGGATTATGCGCCGCTTTGCCGACAGCGGCATAGTTATGAACTGCCAGATAGTGCTTTGCCCCGGCTATAACGACGGTGCGGAGCTGGATTATACTTTGTCTGAGCTATATGCCCTGCGCCGGGGAATAATCAGTGTGTCTGTCGTCCCCATAGGCCTTACGGCACACCGCAGGGGGCTGGCCGAAATGCAGCCGGTGACGGCGGAAAAGGCCCGGGAGCTGATCGACCGGATAGAAGAGATGCAAAAGATGGCATTGAAGGAGCTTGGCCGTGGCTTTGTTTATGCTGCCGATGAATTGTACCTTAGGGCAGGGCTGCCAATTCCCGATGGAGATAGCTACGACGGCTACCCTCAGATCGAGAACGGCGTAGGGCTTATTGCCTCACTTAAGGATGAGTTTGAGGCGGCGCTTAGAATGGCGCCAAGGTCCGTTCCCGTCGGCAAGGTCACTATCGTGACCGGCGTAGCCGCCGCCGGGCTGATGAAATCCTTTGCCGAGCTTACTATGGAGAAATATCCTGACTTTACCGTAAATGTTGAGGCCATAACCAATAACTTTTTCGGCCCGCAGATAACCGTTGCCGGGCTGCTCTGCGGCTGCGATATTACGGAGCAGCTACGGGGCAAGGCCCTTGGCGACCGCGTGATAATTTCGCGGGATATGCTTCGGGACGGTACCGACGTTCTGCTTGATGATGTTACGGTTCCCCAGCTTGAGGCCGCCCTTGCCGCGCCCATAGTTGCCACAAATAACGATGGCTTTGAGCTGTTGGAAGCCATTCTTGGAGTTGAAATACAATGATAGAAGCTGAAAAAATCGTCGTCGGCCCCTTAGAGACCAATTGCTATATCATCCGCGGGGCGGACTGCTGCGTGGTAATTGATCCGGGCGATGACTTTGAAAGAATATACGAAAAAATAAAGGACCAAAGGCTTGCCGCAATATTGCTCACCCACGGCCACTTCGACCATATGTGCGCCGCGGCGGAGCTTAAGACGGCAACAGGTGCGAAAATTTATATGCACCGCGGCGACAAGTCCATGATAGGCAATCGTGGGCTGAGCCTTGCGTTCATGGGCAATACCACGCCTACTCCATTTGAGGCAGACGTTTTTGTGGAAAACGGCGATATACTGCGTTTCGGTGAAATCGAAATGGGTGTTCTGCACACTCCCGGTCATAGCCCGGGCGGAGTCAGCTATGTTCTCGGCATGACGGTGTTCTGCGGCGACCTTATCTTCCGCCGCAGCATAGGCCGCTTTGACTTCGGCGACTATGATGAGGAAATGGCCTCCATCCGCCGTTTGATGTCATCCTTCCCCGATGAGACCCTGCTTTGCCCCGGTCATGGGGAGCGCACAACTATCGGCGAAGAAAAGCTGTATAATCCTTATTTAAGGTGATTTCCATGATAACCACTATCGGTCATGACCGTCGGGTGGAGGTCGAGCAGATAATCCAGCTGTTTTTCGATCTGCATTCCGATTACGAAGCCGTAAGCGAGCTACGCGGCGGCGTGCTGCACTGTGCAGTGACCCGGGGCGATAAAACCGCCCGGGCCGAATATCCGGTGCCCTCCGGCGCCGACAAGAAGACCTTTGCCGACTGCGTTAAGAAGTCGGTTTTTCTTGCGTGCCGCAAAATTTCCGATATGCCCGCGCCTTGGGGCATATCCACCGGCATTCGTCCGGCTAAGACCGCCCGCATAATGCTGGACGAAGGTAGCTCTGACGAGGAGATTTTAAAGTTTATGACCGACGAATACTGGACGGAGCCTGACCGCGCCGCCCTGAGCCTTGAGGTTGCAAAGCGGGAGAGAACGCTGCTTCAGGGGCTAAGTCCAAAGGCCGTCAGCCTATACATAGGCGTGCCCTTTTGCCCGACCCGCTGCGCCTACTGCTCCTTTGTGTCTCAGGCGCTCAGTCATAATAACAAGTTTATGCTGCCCTATGTGGACGCCTGTGAAAAAGAAATATACCGAACCGCCGAGCTGGTGGCACAAAAGGGCCGCGTTCCGGTTTCGGTCTACTTTGGCGGAGGCACGCCCACAGCCCTGCCTCCCGAGCAGCTTCGGCGGCTGATTATGGCGGTGAAGTCCGCCTTTGATATGTCCGCCGTGCTTGAGTTCACTGTTGAGGCAGGCCGACCTGATACCTTCACCCCCGAAATGACCGATATGCTGGCCAAAAGCGGCGTCACCCGCATAAGCATTAATCCCCAGACCATGCATCAGTGCACTCTTGACGCCATAGGCCGCCGCCACAGTGCTGAAGACGTTGTCCGCGCCTTTGAGCTGGCGCGCGGAAGCGGCATAAGCTCCATAAACGCCGACCTGATAGTGGGTCTGCCCGGCGAAACGCCGGATATGGTGAGAGAGACTTTAGAGAAGATACTCGCTCTGCGGCCCGAGGCCGTTACCGTACACACCATGTATATGAAGCGCGCCGCCCGACTGAAGACTGACTTCGAGAAGTACCGCTTTGCCACCGATGTAAACGAGATGATGGCCATGTGCCGCGAGTACATGAAGAACTACGGCGCAAACCCCTACTATATGTATAAGCAGAAGAACACCCTCGGTAATCTGGAAAACGTGGGCTTTGCCCTGCCCGGTCACGAGTGCCTTTACAATATATACATTATGGAAGAAATTCACACTATTGTCGCTATGGGCGCGGGAGCCTCCTCCAAGACAGTACGGGGCGACCGCATTGAGCGCTTCTTTAACCCCAAGGAGGCAGGCGACTATGTGAATCGCCTTGACGAGGTGCTGAGAAGAAAAGAGTTAATGTCAGAGCAACTATAAAGGAGAAGATAAAAGATGTTGAAAACACGGAGATTTTTAGCCTTGCTCCTCTGCGCGGCAATGATTTTGGCTGTGCTGCCGGCGCTTAGCGTAAGTGCTGAAGTGACAGAGATCTATGTGTCAAGAGCTGTGACCTTTGACGGAAAGATCCTCGTCACGGCGGATGTTGAAAATGCGCCGGATGACGCCATGATCATGGCAGTCAGCTACGATGAAGACGGCGGTATGCTGGAAACCGCCCGGATAGAAAACGGGCAGGCTATTCTTAAAGCGGAAGGAGCAGCCGAGGTAAAGGTGCTCTGTTGGGCGGGACTTAACTCGTTAGCGCCCCTGTGTGAGGCGAAAGCTACGGAGGTGAAAACAGCGGAGGAAATTGAGGTTATAGTTGCCGATACTTACCTTAATCAAGATTACTATAACCCGAAAAACAGAGGCATTACCTTCATTGCCAACAGAACCTATTATGCAGATGAATACCCTGACAGTTATTATCTGCGGGGTGGGATAAAAAAAGGCGATGTAATCGACGCAGCCTTCGACGAAGGCAAAACCGATGCCTCGTCGCTGCTGGGCTATGCCTGCAGGGCCTATGTGGGCTACGATGAAGTGACAGGGCGAGACACGATATATGAGATCATTCCCCATGAGGGCCGCAACAATGTGGTGACGGTAAGGGGAGATATGTTCGCCGCCGATGAGGCAAATAGAATGGACCATATCTATTATTGGGAAAACGGCAGAGACGACCCAAGCCCCGCAATGCTCACACTTGCCGAAGATGCAAAGGTATACGAGAACTGTCTCCAAGAATACGATTCCGATCTTCTCTGTGATAGTGATCATGACCGTGATCTTACGTTGGAGTATGAGGATTACTTTGCCAACGGCGGCAGGGCCAGCTTCATCGATAACGACAATGACGGTGAAGTGGAGTATGTGATTGCCGAGGTCTACACAGCTGAGGCCGTCCTTGAAAGCATAGCAAAGAACGGCAGCATCTGGAACTTCGGGTCCATGAACAATGGCAGTATTGAGGACTATGACGAGGCTGACACATATGTGCTCAAGCGTTTTATCAAAAATGGCAGGCGGATCGATGCGTCCGAGCTTTCCGTCGGCGACACCTTGACTGCTGAGGACTGTGATAACGGTGTGACGATTTATTACGTATCCTCGGTTGTAATTGATGGCGCGGCCAAAGAATATGACAGCGTTAATGATATGGTCAGGATCAACGGTGAAAAATACGGCGTATCTCCATTGAGCGGCCTTGCTTCCTCCGATATAAGAAATAAGGAAGGCAGGTTCTATATCAACGCTGACGGCCTTATCGCCCACTGTGAAGCCAACTATAGCGGTGGCGGCAGCAGCAGTGGTTCGCTGAAGACTATCAGCGGCACTGTTACCGCAACCTATATCACTGCCCTTGACAGTGACGTGAGCGAGCTTTCCGAATATGAGATCGTTCTCGATGACGATCCCGAAAACAAGACCTATGAGGTAAGCCCCAAGGTCATGAAAACCATCGACACATATGAGCTTATCGGCCAGAAAGTAAGAGCCGTATACGACGACGATGATGACATGCTTACGACTCTTACCATAAACACCCCGGCCGGCGATATCAAAACTATCTATTCCGGCTATGTGAATGACAGCAGCTATTACTATACCGGAGCTGACTCCGACGGCAGGATAGAGTACTGCATTGATCACGAAAATGAAGAATTCCGCACTCTTTCTCTCAGCGGCTATACAGTTATATATAACGGTAAATATGTTGACGATTTCCGCGCCTCTGATCTTGGAGACCCTGACAGCCCCTACTTCTTCAAGAACGGTAAGATCGAGCTCATTAATAACGGCAGTCGCAGAGTTGCCAAGATATCCAACTACGAAACCTATGTTGTAAAGGGCCTCAACACTGATGACGATATCATCGATCTGTATTATAAGACCGGCTCTGAGGGCCAGCTCGACTTTGAGCCCGATGGAACCGGCGGTGAATACTTCATTTTCCGCCGCGGAATAATAGATATTGAAGATATAACCGACCTTCGGAAGTATGATGTTCTCAATGTTCTTAAGTCTCCCAAATCTGCCAAAGGTACTGATGTGAATATCACTGAGGTTACCAGAAACAGCCTGACCGGCAGAAGGGTCACCGGTAGCGGAAGCAGCTTGGATAACGGCATAGAGCTCAACAACAGGCTCTATCGGTATAACTATGAATACGTAAACTACGATCCCGCTACCGGCACAGACAAAAAATATGATCTCAGAGTCGGAGACGAGGGAATAAGCGTATATTTCGACCACATCGGTCAGATCGCGGCCGTGGCTGTCAGCGGCCCTTCTTCCTTCAAATACAACTCCAGCTTCATGATCGTTACCGGAGTTATGTACGGTGAGGGCGACAACGAGCCTAACAAGATCTCCGGTTATGTTTGTACGGGGTCTACGGTCGGCAGCTCGCCCAGAATCTACGGTATTGCAAGAACTGTATCAGAGAGTGACCTTGATATGATCGGCCCCGGCGATATAGTTCGCTTCCTGACTGGCACCAACGGCGATATAGCTACGATAGATCTCTGGTTTGACGCTTCTGATCCCGTTCAGGATAAAGCAGCATCAAGCCTTGACGATGCGATCTCCGCAAGAACTATGGTCTATAAGTCCGGCACGGTTGGAGATCCGGAACCTGAAGACGATATTACGGCAAGGTTCCGTCTTGCCTACGGTACGGTAGTAAATCTTGAGACCGACGATAGGTACATTACAGTTTCTCCCACGCTTTCTGACGACAACATTGACATGGAAACCGACGATACTGTTTCCGGCAACAGCGTTATTCGTCACAAGTATGCTGACAACACAGCCGTATTCGTGAGAACCAGAAACGGTGAAGGTGTCAGCAAGACGACAATGGATCAGGCAATTGAGGATTCGAGGTTTGAAACTTATGCCGACGTAGAGGATGGCGCTGCCCGCGTAATTACCTATACGACCGGCAATACAACAAGCGATAAAAACGGACATAACTACCTGAGATTTGTATACATTATCAAGTAATTAAAACATAGGATAGGGGCTGCGACAAACCCGATTGTTTAAATCGTTTTGTCACAGCCCCTATTTGATATATATTCCGAGTTCATCGCACCGATATCCCACGGCCCGACAGGTACTTTTTAAGATCTTTAATCTCTATCTCTCCGAAGTGGAACAGGCTGGCGGCTAATACCGCGTCGGCCTTGCCCTCGGTGAGAGCGGTATAAAAATGATCCATAGTGCCAGCGCCGCCGCTGGCGATCACGGGAATTTTTGCGTTTTCACTTATGGCGCGTGTCAGCTCAAGGTCATATCCGGCCTTGGTGCCGTCGCAGTCCATAGAGGTCAAGAGTATCTCTCCGGCTCCCAGCCGCTCGGCCTCGGCGGCCCACTCCACGGCGTCAAGCCCGGTGTTTACCCGGCCTCCGGCCAGATATACGTCCCAGCCGCTTCTGTCAGCCCGGCGCTTGGCGTCTATGGCGCATACCACGCACTGGCTGCCGAATTTATCCGCCGCGTCGCTTATGAGCCTCGGGTTTTTTATGGCCGAGGAGTTGACACTTATCTTGTCCGCCCCGGCCAGCAGCAGCGTGCGGAAATCGTTAACGCTTCGTATGCCGCCGCCTACCGTAAACGGTATGAACACCGACTCCGCCACACGCTCCACCATGTCCACAACGGTGCTGCGGCGGTCGCTTGTGGCCGTTATGTCAAGAAACACCAGCTCGTCCGCCCCGGCCTTGTCATAGGTTTTGGCACACTCGACGGGATCCCCCGCGTCAACGAGGTTAACAAAGTTCACGCCCTTTACCACGCGCCCGTCATTTACGTCAAGGCAGGGAATGATCCTCTTAGCATACATGGCTGTCCCTCCCTGTGTTCGCAAAATTCTCAAGCATACGAAGCCCGGCCTCGCCGCTCTTTTCCGGGTGGAACTGAGTGGCGAACAAATTGCCGCGCTCCACGGCCACCTCGATTTTCGTGCCGTACTCCACCGTCGCGCTTACGACGGACTTGTCCGCCGCGTCAAGGCAATAGGAATGCACGAAGTACACAAACGGCTTATTCAGCCCTTCAAACAGCAGCCCGCGGCAGTCTATGTCGTTCCAGCCCATATGCGGTATTTTAAGCCCCGCGTCGGGTATGCGTTTTATCTTCCCCGGCAGAACGCCGAGCCCCTTTACGCCGGGGCTTTCTTCGCTTTCGTCGAACAGCAGCTGCATTCCGAGGCATATGCCGAGAAACGGCGTGCCGGCCTTGATAACTTCATGTATAACGTCTTCAAGACCCTTGGCCCGGATGCTTGCCATGCAGTCGCCGAAGGCGCCAACGCCCGGCAGCACCACATGGTCGGCCGCGAGAATGGCCCCCCGGTCGTCGGTGACCACAGCCTCGTGCCCCAGAAAGCGGAAGGCCTTCTCCACATTGCGAAGGTTCCCCGCGTCGTAGTCAATAATTGCTATCATAACAATCCCCTTATGCCCTGAACAATTTCATTGATCCGCTCCCGCTCCAGCTTTGCGCTGACGCGGTTTACGATAAGCCGGGCAGACAGCGGGCAAACCTCCTCCAAAACCTCAAGGCCGTTCTCGTAGAGAGTCTTGCCGCTCTCCACAATGTCCACGATAACCTCGCTGAGTCCGGTGATAGGGGCCAGCTCCACGCTGCCGCCGAGCTTAATGATCTCTATATTCATGTTTTTCTTGGCGTTGAAATAGTCGGCCGCGATATGCGGATACTTGCTGGCTACCCTCATGGTTGAGGTTGTGTTGAGCTTTTCCCGCATCTCTGCCGGCCCGCACACGCACATGCGGCACTTACCGAAGCCTAAGTCCAGCAGCTCATAGAGGTTGCGTCCCTCCTCCAGCAGCGTGTCACGCCCGACAATTCCAATGTCCGCCGCGCCGTACTCAACATATGTCGGCACGTCCCCGGCCTTTACCAGCAAAAATTTTACTTTTTTCTCCTCATCGGTGAAAATAAGCTTGCGGGTCTTGGTCAGCATTTCCGCGCAATCGTAGCCGAGCTTCATGAATATTTCCACCGAAAGCTCCGCCAAGCGCCCTTTTGCTAATGCGATAGTCAGATATTTCATTGCCGACCCCCCTTTTCCGCCTTTGACGCCGAGAGTATGTGGTGTGCCGACAGGTATCTGCAAACCTCGTCGTCACTTCTGAAGTCGTGTTTTTCACAGATGACCCTCTTGCCCTTCTGTCTTTCGCGTAGGGCCAGGGCATGAGCGGCCGCTCTTTCTTCATTATTATTATACCACACAAGTACGTCGGTTTCAGGATATTCGACCCGCCCGCTGCCGCGGCTTATTGCGGCCATAACTCTGTCGGGCCAGATAGCCGTGCCCGTAGACGGGAAGCTGCCGCCAAAGCGTCCGCTGAGCCCGTCATACCGTCCTCCGCCGCAGATGGGGAAGGCCATATTGTGTGTGAGACCCTTGAACATGACGCCTGTATAGTAGTCGAAGCTG
Organism: Oscillospiraceae bacterium; assembly: GCA_022508735.1. GTDB lineage: Bacteria > Bacillota > Clostridia > UMGS1883 > UMGS1883 > JAFLUQ01. The sequence goes on from JAFLUQ010000025.1 coordinate 14,281, forward strand.
CGCACCAACCCAAGGTCCACGCTGATAAAACGCCCGTAACCGCAGTCCTCGATTGCATAGCAGACTTCAAGAAGGTTTCTGAGTGCCGCTTCGCATTCGTCGCCAAGGCCTCGGCCCAGCATGTCTTCGGCGATCTCCGCATTGCCGTATAACAGGGGTATTCTGCAAAGCAGCGCTGATAGCTCCTTGTCCACTCCGGCCTCGGCGCAGAAGTCCTCTATTTCAGGTACGGCCTTTTTGTCAAGAAGGCCCACCAAAGCGGCAAAGTCCGCCTCACTGAGTTTACCCGCTATAAGTCCCTTCAAAAATCCCGGATGACCCAGCTCGAGCTGAAATTCGCTTAGTCCGGCCTGAAGCAGGGCCTCTATCGTGGCGCAGATAACCTCAGCGTCAGCCTCCGGCGAAGGGTCGCCTATGAGCTCTGCCCCGGCCTGCGTAAATTCCTTTTGCCGCGCGCCGAAGCTTTCACCTCCGCGGAATATGCTTCCACGGTAGCGGAGCCTGAGAGGCAGATCTGCCTCGCTCTTGTGCAGAGCAGTAAAACGTGATATGGAGGGAGTATAGTCCGGCCGGAGGGCCATGATGCGCCCGGATGTGTCGATGAACTTTATAATATCCTCCCGCTCCGCCGCCATATCGTCAGAAAAAACGCTAAGATATTCAAAAGTCGGTGTCTGTATCTCGTTATAGCCGAAAGAGTCCAGCGCCCGAGCTATGCTGGCTTCGATCTTATTTTTTAAAGCGCAGTCGCTTTCCGTTATGTCCGCCACTCCCTCGGGCAGCTTGCGGTCTGTGTCCATATTGGCCTTTCCTTTCATATATATTGGTATTTTAATACGATAAAGCGTAGCGCATAAAAACAAAAGGGGCCAAAGCCCCCAATGTTTTTATGCAACATCGCTTGTGCAGTGTGCGCACTTAGTGGCATCCACAGGAATTTCGCTCTTGCAGTAGGGGCAGACCTTAGTCGTAGGCGCGGGGGCCTCCTCTTCCTTATGTACGAGCGCAGCTGCTTTGGCCTCTGCGGTGTTGATTCCTTTAATGATCAGGAACAGCACCAGCGCGGTCAGCAAAAACGTGATGATCGCACCGATAAGATCGCTGACATTTCCGGAAATCCCGGCCATCCACTCGTCAACAGTGATGCGGCGCATAGCCATATCAATGATCGGATTAAGAATGTGCTCCGTCACGCCGGCAACAACGCTTGTGAAAGCGCCGCCGATGATAACGCCCACGGCCATGTCCATAACATTGCCTTTAAAGGCGAAATCCTTGAATTCCTTTATAAGACCCATAATTTTACCGCCTTTCCTATGTATATTTTAGACCGGTCTTAAAATCTACGCATAAGGGGACCGGCAAATTCGCCTATATTATAACACACTTTCTTATGAAACATCAACAGTTTTTTCAAAAATTTTTAAAAAAATTTAATATTTTTTTTCAAAAAACACTTGAAATTATATTCTATTTGTGATATTATCAATAAGTAGCATGATAACAGTATGCATAGGATGCTGTTATCATGCAGAAAAAACGTATGAAAAGCAATTTTCATAAAAATCAAAAGGAAGGTGTTTTACAATGAAGAAACGTGCACTGAGCATGCTGCTTGCACTGTCGCTCTGCTTCACACTCTTCTCCGGCATAGGTAGTGCCGCGTTGCCGAGTGTTGACAGCGTTATCGACAGAGCCGGCGATGTGCTCGAAGCTACGAGAGCCGACCAGCTGCAGGTTATTGCAGAAATGGCAAACCAGGCTGTCGTTCAGGCTATCGAGGGTGAAGAAGACCCCAATGCCGTGAACGCGGATGTTAAGGCTTTCGTAGACACAGTCATCCCCGAAACCCTTTTCAATGAAGGGGTTGGAATGGAGACGATCTATCCCTATTTCGTCCTTCGTTATTTACAGGATGGAAATGGCGGCTATGATGCTGCTACCTATCCGACTATAGCCGGTGTTATCAAAGAGATGGAAGATCTTGACCATAATTATAACACAAGCTATAACTATGAGACAGGTGAGGTTATAGGTCTCAAGAAGGCTTTCAGCATGTTCAACGGCTATCAGAAGAAGCTGAATGATATCGTTAAAAAGAGCCAGGCTGAAGGCGCATTAGAGCTTGCAGAACTCGGACTCTTCGATAAGGAAAAGCTCGAGTACAAGTATAATCCCGTAATTTATACCTATGCTAAAGAAGTTATCGCAAAGTCCTTTGCGTATTTCACTCCTGCGCTTTACGCTCAGAACGGTGAGGATCTCAGCAATACTTATGATTCTATCATGAATGTTGATCCCGCCGATGATGATGCTATAAAGGCAACTGACATAGCCAAGAAGAACCTTTCCCTTGTTTTAGGTCAGGATCTGCTTGACACTGCTATGGGCGGCGGCATGGTTGGCGCTGCAAAAGATTACTACGCTGCAAAGAAGGGTAAGTTTGTTGAGCTTGTAACCGGTTCTACAAACTATCAGAATGTATACAGTGCAGATTCCAAGGTTGCTGTTGCCGCTGCTGAGGCTATCATCAGTGATCTCGCTGCATATGTGCTTGCAGCTAAGGCTGAGCCCGGTGATTCTGAGGCTGTTCTGAACGCACTTAAGAAGATCGAGGCTATAAAGGCTGCGCTTGTAGAAAGAGGCAGCGATGCGGTTGCGGTTCTCACTGCTGCATTCAAGCTTGCTGAGGCTGCCGACACTAACTACGCTGATGAGAAGTTCATCGATGCTGGTTACCGTGCGGTTGGTCTTGACATCATACTTAAGAGCTTTGTTGGTCTTTACGATCTCAATGGCGTTTCTCCGGTCAGCACACTGAAGAACGGCGATTCGTTCAGCGTTATGCTTTATAACGACATTCTCAAGAACAGACTGAACGTACCGGCCCCGCTTCCCGCAGGTGACCTTACTCTCGTTTCTCTCACAGAGGGCGTTGAGCTTGAGGCCTTCTCTACCGGTTGGGAAATTACCTATGATTCCGAAAAGGCTCCTGCAACTGCCGATATTGCTATCTACAGAGGCAAGGCAGATGTAGCTGACGGCGGTGCTGACGTTGTTGACGCAGCCACATTCCGTTACATCAAGACAGTTAAGGTTAACCTTGTTACCAAGACTCCCGAGATTCCTGATATCGAGGTTAAGATTACTAATAAGCCTGCTATTGAAAAGACCTTCGGTCATGGCCAGAAGGTTGTAGTTGAGGGTACAGTTAAGGGTCTGGATGCCGCTCTTATCGGTGTTCAGTATCTTGACGAGCTTCCCGAGGGCTTCACAGGCGGTAAGAACCTTATCGCTCCTGCTACCCTTGCTATTGACGAGAATGGCAACTTCACATATGAGTTTGACCTTGCAGTTATTGACGGCAAGAATGTTGCTGCAGCTAAGCCTTACGGCGAATATCAGATCGTTGTAGGTCAGGCTGACAATGCAAACGCTGAGTGGAGATACACCGATACAGCTAACTTCAAGATCAATGTTATGATCGTTAGCGAGGATGTTAAGAACGATACAAAGACAGTAGCTAAGAATAAAAAGGCTGATTATGTTCTTTCTCAGTTTGCTGCTAAGAATAGTGCTCTTACCGTAACTCTTAAAACAGATGACGGTAAGACAGCTGTACTTGACTATGCTAAGGCACCTGAGAAGTTCCCGAACATTGCCGAGGCTGTTGGCGATCAGTATGATGCAGCTGAAACCAAGACTCAGATCGTTGAAGGTGTTCAGTATGAGATCCCTGCTGATTGGGCTGACTACGCTAAGGACGAGAGCGTTGACGGTGTTGTTGAGCTTACAATTAAGCGTCCCAGCTCCGGCACAACCGGTGGTCCCGGCGTAAGTAAGTCTATCACTCTTGATCGCAGCGTGCTTAAGTCTGAGTACTATCCCGGTGAGGGTATAACCATCAGAGGTACCTCCAGAGGTTACACAACGATCACTGTAACCGTAACAAATCCCGATGGCACAAAGTGGACATTCACTATTACACCTGAGGAATTTGCTGCAGGCTATATTCTGAGACTCACAGAGCCCGGCGTATACCAGATCGATGTTGAGGGTGAGAAGTTCACCGTAGTTATCGTTGCTCTTGATACTAATATCTTCAGGAAGGATCACTTCAACTACATCATAGGCTACGAGGATGGCACAGTTCGTCCCGAGGCTAATATCAGCCGTGAGGAAGTTGCCGCTATTCTCTACCGTCTGCTCACAGACGATGTACGCACTGGCTTCTATCAGGATTCCACCAATGCTTACAGCGACGTTGAGGCTGACCGCTGGTCCATGGCCAACATCGCAACACTCAACAACATGGGCATAATCAAGGGCTATGAGGATAACACCTTCAGACCTGGTCGTGCTATCACAAGAGCTGAGTTTGCTGCCCTGCTGTCCAGACTGGTTGTTAAGAAAGACAGCGCTCCTGCAGTTATTCCGAGCTTCACCGACGTTGACAGTCACTGGGCTATAAACGAGATCTACGTTGTTGCCGCTCAGGGCTGGTTCCTTGGTGACACAGCCGGTACCTTCCGTCCCGACGATCGCATCACACGTGCTGAGGCTATGACAGTTATCAACCGTGTACTTGGTCGTGACAAGGTAACAACCGAGTCCTTCGAGGGTATTGATATAGTTGAGTTCACCGATCTTGCTGCCGATGCTTGGTACTACGTTCAGGTAGTCGAGGCTACAAATGCTCACGACTTTGCTAAGGACGAGACCTCCGGCGAAGAGACATGGACTGCTTCTAAGGATGAGACAAACTGGGCTGAATAAGCTTAAGTAAATCCCGCAAGGGCCGACGAAAGTCGGCCCTTGTTTTTACGTGGAAAGGCATTAGCAGCGCAGCTACAAGTCTGTGATTCTGGCAAATTCGCCTGCAGTTGACAAATAACTAACAAAAATACTGAAAAAATTTTATAATTAATGCAAAAAACACTTGCATTTACCGTGTGTATGTGGTAAAATAACTTTACATGACATTGAATATTTTTCACGGAGGTGTTATAAAATGAAATTGGCTATTACCCTGGTTTATCTGGTATTGGCAGCCATTCTTACGGCCGTTGTTCTGCTCCAGGAGGGTAAGGATCCCCGCGAGTCCGCAGTGATGGGCGGTTCCTCCGATACCTTCTTCAGCAAAAACAAGGCTCACACAAGGGAAGCGATGATGGAGAAGCTCACGAGTATTCTTGCTGTTGTTTTCTTCATCTTCTCCATTGTTCTTTCGCTTAACTTTTTTAAGTAAGCACGGTAAAGGGGCTGCCGCGGCGCGGCGGCCCTTTTGCATATGTTTTTATATCACGGAGATGGAATATGACTCGAAAGGAAAAAATATTAAAGTTACTCAGCTCAGATGCCAGAACACCGGAGGAGTTGGCATCAGAGCTTAAAATACCTGAAAAAAGTATGGATCGCTTTGGCGCTCTTCTTAAAGAGCTGCAAAGCGATGGAGAGATTGTTGTAATAAAGAAAAATCGACTGCTGACAAGCGAGGCGACGGGCAGAGTGCGCGGCACATTACGTGTCAGCGCAAAGGGCTTCGGGTTTTTGTGCCGTGAAGACGGCGGCGAGGATGTTCATATCAGCGCCGATGAGCTTGGCTCTGCCATAAACGGCGATACGGTGCTTGTCAAAATTCTGCCGACGAAAAACGGCCGCCAGGAAGGCCGGGTTGAGAGTGTTATCCGTCGCAACACAGAAAAAACTGTCGGTGTGCTGAATATATATAAGGGCATGGGTATCGTCACTCCCGATGACGAACATCTGCCACGCGAAGTTTTTATAGTCGGCAAGGGCCTTAAAGGCGAGAACGGTCAGAAGGTGGTTGTTCGCATCACTGAATATATGAGCCGCGGCCTTCGTGGCGTGGTAGAGGAGGTCCTCGGCTATCCAAATGATTTTGGGGTCGATGTGCTCTCTATTATAAAAAACTATGATTTTGACATCGATTTTCCGAAAAAGGTGATGAATGAAGCCAAGTCAGCGCCGGATAAAATATCCGAAGCTGATCTTGAAGGCAGACTGGATCTGCGCGGGAAAAAGATAATTACCATTGACGGTGACGACTCCAAGGATCTTGACGATGCCGTATCCTTGGAAAAAACAGAGGACGGTTGGCGTCTGGGCGTGCACATTGCCGATGTGAGCCACTATGTGCGGCCCGGCACAGCCCTCGACAAAGAGGCCCTGAGCCGAGGCACCAGCGTATATCTGGTAGATCGGGTGCTCCCGATGCTTCCGCCGCGTCTAAGTAACGGCATTTGCTCCCTCAATCAAGGAGAGGACAGATTGACCATGTCTGTGATTATGGATATGGACGCCAGCGGAAATGTGATGAAGAGTCAATTTTACAAATCCGTTATCAAATCATCTCACCGCATGACATATAATAATGTGTGGCGCCTATTGCGCGGCGATCCCGAGCTCGAGAGTGAGTATGCTGATATTTTGCCAATGCTGCATGATATGTACGCCTTGAGTCTGGAGCTGAAAAAACGTTCTCATGAACGCGGTTATGTCGAGCTGAGCATTCCCGAGGCTAAAGCAGTGCTTGACGAAAACGGACGTGCTGTGGGTATTGAGCTGCGGGAAATGACCGGCGCCAATGAGCTTATTGAAGAGTTTATGGTCGCGGCTAATATAGCAGTAGCTAAGCATCTTTGGGAAAACGAGATCCCGGCCATGTATCGTGTGCATGCCGACCCTTCTGAGGAAAAAATGGCAGCACTTCGTAAGTTTGCCGCCGGACTTGGCTATAATCCTAATATAGGCTTTCGAGCTCTTGTCCGCGCCTTTGAGGGGCAACCGGAGGAAAGAGCTGTGTCCATGATGGCACTGCGGAGCATGGCCAAGGCAGTTTACAGCCCGTCAAATAGCGGGCACTACGGCCTTGCAACTCCCGACTACTGTCATTTTACCTCTCCCATACGCCGCTATCCCGATTTGGTGTGCCATCGGGCACTTAAGGCGGCTATAGAGGGTGACAGGGCCTCCGAGCGGCGAATAGCCCGCACTAATGCCGCTGATGCGGAGAAGTGCAGTGAGCGGGAATTGGCGGCTGAGCGCTGTGAGCGCGACACCCTTGACCTCAAAAAGGCGGAATATATGGAGCCTTTTGTAGGCGAGGATTTTGTAGGCATAATCTCTTCAGTGACGAGCTTCGGTTTTTTTGTGTCACTGCCAAATACTGTAGAGGGGCTTGTTCCGGTTACATCTCTGGCTGACGACTACTATATCTTTGATGAGGATACATTGTCCCTGAGAGGAGAACGGCTTCACAGAGAATTCCGGCTCGGCGATCAGGTGGAGGTCACATTGGTGTCCGCCAATAAAGAGAGCCGTAAGCTGGAGTTTGTGCTAAAGGGTGAAAACAGGGATAGAATAAAAAACAATGCAAAAAAGGAGGCTGAGCAGCATGGCGGAGTCAAAAACAAAAGGAATAAAAATTCTCGCTCAAAACAAAAGCGCATACCACGAGTTCTTCATCGACGAAAAAATCGAGGCCG
>JAFLUQ010000250.1 GCA_022508735.1 Oscillospiraceae bacterium
AAGAGATTCAGATAGACGAAACCGGCGACAGATATTACCTTATCGAGACCGATGATGAAATAACGGCGGTATTTTCACTGACGCTTATTGATAAAATATCCATTTCCGCCGATCGCACTCATGCCCATAACGGCGACACAGTGAAGTTTACGGCGGTGTGCGAGCCGGAGGGAACCTCCGGTGTTACATGGGAAGTACTGCCCATGACGGGCCTGGCAGAGATAGACGAGAACGGCATATTCACTGCCAAGTCCAAGGGCGTTGCAAGAGTACGGGCAAAGGCCCTTGCCGGAGAAGCTGATTCCGACTGGATGGAAATTGTGATGCTCGGCGGACTAAATGAGCTCAATAAGCTCACCTCAGATGATTATACTGTCTTTGGCCGCACAGAAGGAAAGTGGGAGACCGGTGATCCGCCCGCCAATGCCTTTGACGGCAAAGCGAATACCGCTTATGATGGACAGGACGGCGGATACTGCGGCATTGAGCTTGCTGAGCCTGCTAAAATAGCCGCGTTCAGATATATGCCGAGATACGACAACGAACGCCGTATGCCCGGAACCGTATTTCAGGTTTCAAATGACGGTGTAAACTATATCACTATTTATACTGTACCCGAGCCTGGCAGCTACGGCACCTATGTTAACGTATATGTTGATGACCTGTCGGAAGAAGCGATGACGCTGCTTCAGAATAACGAGTATAAATATTTCCGCTTCCACAGCGGCGATGCGGGCTTCTCAAACATAGCTGAGATAGAGGTATATACCGGCCGGCAGGGAATGCCGTCAGATGTGAGAATAACAGGACTTTCATAATTTGGCGGAGAAGTTCTCTGCAATTTGAATGTTATTAACTCCGGCGATTATAAGGTGACTAATTACACTCCGGGCCAAAGGGTTTCGCTCCGAATTGAGGCTGATATCGATGCAAATACCTACAAGCTTTATGTAAACGAGCCCCTTGTAGCTGAAAATAGTTTAACCTCACTTAACGCAGCTTAAAAGTAAAGTCAGAGAAGGGTCTGAACCATAAAGGTTTGGACCTATACTTTTTATAAAAATGCCAATTTTGTGGGCATGTAATGATATTATTTGTGAGTTTTATTTTATATCCCCTTATAAATATGCAACCACTAATATGGGGTGCACCCCATCTGTTCAATTTAAACCCACTAAATAAAAAATGAACCCCCCAAGCAGGAAAGTGAACCCCATCTGTTTGAACATGACGGTTCGTGTATCAATATAGTAGTCATTTGTCACGTCGGAGCAAGGGATGACTTTGCTCAGCTTCCTACCAAAAACAGCCCCGCCGAGATAAATTTATTTCGAAAATTGGTTAATTATTGACAAACTCATTTAATTATTATATAATGGTATTATCAAAATTATTTGGAAGGATTCAAGGACAAACATCAAAGGGGTGGTAACAGAATAAAGAAAAAATGACAGCTCTGTTTGTGCGCATAACGGGGCTGAACGATCAAATGCCGGCAAAACCCAAAACCTTACGCATAGTAAATGAAGACTTACAACTATTCAAAAAAGGAGCAAAGACAATGAAAAAGATGAAACACAGAGTGCTGTCATTCATGACGGTGGTGGCAATGATCTTTTCATGCACACCGGCGCTTTCCTACTATGAACCTGTAACCGATGAACTCTACGGCCTCACATCACGTGAAGTAGGCATTCGCGTCGCCGAGGAGGGCATGGTTCTTCTCAAGAACGATAACCAGGCCCTCCCTCTTAAAAAGGGTGATACAATAGCTGTATTCGGCATCAACCAGGTTGACTACATCCACGGCGGCGGCGGCAGCGG
>JAFLUQ010000251.1 GCA_022508735.1 Oscillospiraceae bacterium
CCGCCATAAATGAGGTGCGGCCCGACTGCTCGTCCGTCTTTCGGCGGACATTCATATTCAGGCCCTGGTTCTGCCGGGCGGAAATATGGTCGAAGAGTTTTTGCTCCGCCTCGTTGTCCACCTTGGTAACATATATAACCAGTCCGCCGGAGGAGGGCATAGCCTCAACCACCAGCCGGGAATTGGAATAAACAAAGCCAACCTCTTCCTCGGCCTTCCTGAGCACCGAAAAAAACATGGCCTGTGCCTCATCGGAATTTTTTGAAATGGCTTCAGGATTGATTCCGTAGGAGGAGAGCTCCTCCTTGGCAAGTGTGATTTTTAATTTATTTTGTCGTATAAGCTCGAGTCTCATTATATCGCCCCCTATACGGATATTATACTACAAAAAAGCTGTTTTGAGAAGAGGTAATTTCTGATTTTATCCATGTATTTTAAGCCGCGCCTACCAGCTTTTGCAGAAAGCGCTTAGCGAAGTAAACTCCGCGGTTGTCCGTGAGCCTCCGCACATCGCTCAGCCTATGCCGGCGGTAAATTCCTACCCGGTGAATATCCATGAGCTCGTCCGGGGAGTAGACCCGGAAATCCGTTCCGGTAAAGGCTACATTATAATACTTTTCGGCGACCTCGATCACCTTGGGGTCATAGCTGCCGTTGGGCATGGCCAGGGCCGTAACCGGTCTGCCGGAGATATCCTCGATAATGCGCTTGCTTTCCCCCAGCTCGTAGTCGATCGCCTCGTAGGACCAGCCGCCGAGAGCCATCGGCAAATGATAGACCGTATGGGACTGGATGCTGACCAGACCGCTGTCCGTCATTTCCCGTATCTGCTCCGAGGAAAGGTAGCCCGGCGTGTCTATCAGACTTGCGATCATAAATATGGTGGCCTTGCAGTTATATTTTTTCAGCAGGGGGAAAACCTCTGTATAGTTATCCTCATATCCGTCATCGAAGGTCAGCACAACGCACCGGGCCTCGTCAGAGCTTCGATCAGGCAGCTCGTCGGCAAACAGGGTCGGGATCTCCCTTTTGCTGAAATAAGCCAACTGCTTTTCAAATTCAGCGGGAATAACGCTCAACTCCGACTCCTCCAGACTGAGCGGCTCATCGCTGACGCTGTGGTACATATATATCAACACCTTTGGGTTGATATACTGTCCGCACAGGTATAGCAGGATCTCAGTTATGAGAAAAACAACGATCACAGCAACAAAATATTTCAGGCGACCAGCCATCGGTTCACCCCCTTTTTCGGTTTAGTTCGTTTCAGCCCGCTTATTCGGGTCTGCCGTGGGGCAGATCCAAGGGCCCCAGATCGGGTTCAGCCACCAGCTTGATTGTTCTGGCGTTCTTACCCTCGGTTTCAAAAATCACGATCTCGTTATGTCCGTCCTTGATGAGCGGAGCGGGTATGTACAGTCTCTTCTGGGGACCTATCTCCCAGAAGCGGCCCAGGTTAAAGCCGTTGATAAAGGCGCAGCCCTTGCCGAAGCCTTCCAGATCAAGGAAAGTATCCATTGCCTTGTAGGAATTGAAGCTGAACTTGTAGAAGGCCGGGCTGTCTCTGTGATATTCCTTGTCAAAGTCGATCTTGTCTATGTTGTCCAGCGGCAGGGGATACATCTTCCAGCCGGTGTGGTAGTGGCCGTTGATGAGAACGCCGTCCTCAATACCCTTGCGCTGATACTCGATCTTGTAGCTGAAGTTCACGCGGCCCATGTTTTCGGTGAGCACGTCGAAGTCTCCGTCGTCCTGATATACATATGGTGTGCGCTTGAAGT
>JAFLUQ010000252.1 GCA_022508735.1 Oscillospiraceae bacterium
ACGTTTAAGGTGCGTGTGGGAGACCATACGGGTTCAAGTCCCGTCTCTCGCACCACGTCAGAGCAAGCGTTACATCGCTTGCTCTGATTTTTTTTGAAAAAAGGAGAGCGGTCACTGCCGCTCTCCTTTTTTATATTACTTAAAACTCTATTTCTTCTCCTGCTGTAATATCTACGATCGTGTTATTCCTCCATATCAGCAGATACAGATGCCCGTTATACGAAATCTCACCGTCAGAATAAACATAGGGATAGATTTTGTTGAGGCTGCCGTCGGATTCAATGGCAAAATATCCGTCATTGACAGCGGACACACCTTCGCGCTCGTACTTCCATGTAGCCAAAACCACGGGCTTTCCGCCGGACTGACCTACAAGGCGGACATTGCCGTGGTCGGCGTCCTCTACGGGAGTAAGGCTATTGTCGTCATTCACGATATAGGTTTTGCAGCCATATTGATCATAGAAAGATCCCATACGGTCATAAAATTCCAGACTGAGATACCGCTTACCGTCAATGTACTCGGCCATCTTAAAGCCGGCTTCGTGCTCAAAAGTTAGTTTGCCGAAGCTGCCGTCTGCATTTCTTATAAACCAAAGGCTCGTAGGGCTGACAGTGTGGGGCTGGACATACTGCGTCTTGTAGTTCATATCGACATTTATGAGAGTCTTGCCGCCGCCCAGGTCAAACTCATAGCCAAACACGTTTATTCCCAGCGGTGTTTCGCGGGTCTTTTCCGCAGCCACATAATCAGCGAGATCGTCGATCAGAATATTTTCATACATTAGATAGTTGCCGCTTATCTTCAGCTTTTCATCTATGCGGCCCCTGTAAGAGTAGTCCGAAAGATAGTCTTTGGGCATATATTCGCTTTCCGTAACCGTACGTGCCGCGGGGTCAAACACGTAGTTCTTATCTCCGATATACCGATGCCCAAGATAACCGGGATTTTCCTCACTCTGATAGGTCTCATAGACCTGTCTGTCGAAATAGAGCCTGCCGTTCTCCGGCACACGGAAATCGTTGCCGCCGATAACTCCGCGGCCTGAACCGATCATAAGCTTACCGTCCCAGAAGCAGCTGAGGCCGAATTCCTCGGTGGCAAAGCGCCACGTCATGGGGAAATAGGTTATTCCTCTTGCGTTGAACACGGGGTACTCCTCTTTGCTGTTATCAAGGAGCTTACCGTTTATATAAATAGGATAGGACGCAATCTCGCCCTTTATTTTTGAAACCTCCGGGGCGTAAGCCGGGGCTTCCTCCGCGCTGCTCGTTACAGGGCAGTAGGACAGGTAAAAGCAGCCGTCCACCCAGGAGCTCGTGAGACCAAGTCTGTGGACATAGTCATATGTCATGGGGAAGTAAGTAATATCTTTATAGACCAAAAGCGGATACTCTGTGGCCCGGTGTTCGAGTTTCTGATTGTGCAGCCAGACCTCAAAGGGGGCCACATCCGCCTCCAGAGCAAAGGCCGGCACGCTGAGGGCCAGCGCCGCCAGCAGTACAACAATAAATTTTTTCATGAAAGTCCCTCCTGAAAATTCAGATTCTATAAATTAGACGACATGACTATCAAAAAGTTCCCTATTTCCGAAAAGTTTTTCTTGTCATTTTGCACAAAAATCACCCGCAAAACTTATGCACATTTTCAGAAGTTTTTCAGGAAAAAACATTTGCAATTTCAGGAAGACTGTGCTATAATATTTTGTGTTGAGTGCTTGTAGCTCAGTTGGATAGAGTATTTGGCTACGAACCAAAGGGTCGGGGGT
>JAFLUQ010000253.1 GCA_022508735.1 Oscillospiraceae bacterium
GACAATGTGGCCGCAAAAAGCCGCGCAGACCGCTTGTGGTGCTTATACCATGCGGTCTGCGCGGCTTTTTGCGTCAGCTATATACGCTACAGTTCATTATACACTTGCTCGGGTAATAGTAGGCCACAATCTTATACTCGTTGTTTTCATCTCGGGCGCTGAACCGACGGTCACTGTCGGTCACATCGAACGAGAAACCCGCAGCCTTGCAGGCCTCAACATACTCATTGAATTCCTCCTGCGAAATGTCAAAGGCATAAAACTCAAACCACTCGTCCTTGTCGTCGCTGACTCTGACCAATTTGTCTGTGAGCTTTGGCAGAAGGCCGCTTATTTCGCTCTCAGACCAGCTGTGCCATCTTTCCACAACCACACTCATAAAATCGTCGGTCGCGTCATGACTGATCTCAATCGTGTAGCCGGCGGGATTTATGGCCGAAAAGCGCTCGGCGTCGGGCATTTGTCCCTCAGAATAGCCGGCTGCAATGCACTGACGGGTATAAGCGAGGAAATCGGTGTTTGTAGTGTCGTACGCCCAGAAGAAAAACAGGTCGTCACTGTCGGTAGTAACACTGACCAGCTTGTCGGGCTTAGGCACGGTTTTGCCGAGCTCCTTGCCCGCCCACTTGGTGGTGTCGCCGATTTCATAGACAAAGCCGTATTTCTGCTCGGCATAATCATATGTGACATCGTAAATTTTACCGTTTCTTCCGACGTAGTTGACTTTCATCTTTTCGGGCACCGTGAGATCAAACAGCTCCATGTGTTCAAGCTCGGTAAACGTATCGACCTTACATGGGGCCCCGCCCACTGTTTCGCCCGGCTCCGCAAGCCTGCCGTTATTTCCGGATACAGTCATTCTTGATAAGGTTTCATCATCGTAACGCCGGGTTTCCTCAAATGAGGCTAATGCGGCCCGTTCCTCCTCGGTCAGCTCGTCCTTCAGCTTCATTCTGAGATCCACTCCCAGAACAACGTATTCACTGTTATTGGTATAGCCGAACATGACGTTTCTGTTGGCGTTTACATAGGCTTCTTCAACGAACCAATCGAGGTCTTCTATGTTGATCGGCTCGGGCTCAGTCTCGGCCCCGTCTTCGGCCTGCCCGTCGGCATTCATAACACCGTCAAGGGGAGCGTTTTTCCCGCCCATCTTAGGCGAGGCCTCCTCTCCGCAGCCGCTCATCAAGAGCAGCAGGGACAATAGCAGAATAATAAAGCTTTTTTTCATATGCAATCCCCCTGAAATTTATAAGGCAATTATAGCACATTCGGTTAAAATTGTCAACCTTATTGCCATAGCTGTGCCTCCTCCCCTTGAAAATATTGAGTAAAATGTATATAATATATACAAAAGCCCTGCTTATGTTTAGGGATCAGCTTATTGAAGTGCTGAACGAAAAAAAGTCAGCGGTTCTTAACGGCATTCCGGAACCGGAAAGAGGGCAGATCGAAGCTTCTTTTACTGCCGTGGCGGATTTTCTTATCAGCAGAAGCAATTAGGCTTGGAACAATCGTTCCAAGCCTGTTTTCACGTTACTCCGCCCCATCGTCGGCATCGCCCATGCTCAGCATGGCTGTATCATAAGTAATACCGCCCTTCATGTTCTCCTTCTTGGCCTTCTCGTAGTAGAAGCCGATCGCCACGGCCACGGGCGCGCCAACGAAGGTCAGCAGAGCGTAGAGCTGCGAGGGGTCGATTTTAACCACCACATACACGCCTATGCCGAGCACCACAAAGAAGCACGCCATAACAAG
>JAFLUQ010000254.1 GCA_022508735.1 Oscillospiraceae bacterium
ACGGCGTACGTGGGTACGCCGAGTGGTGATTTTCGTTCGTAGCTTAGGGGCTTAATAACAAAGAAAATGCGCCTTTGGGCGCATTTTTCACGTTTAAACACAATTTTTTTACATAACAACTTTAAACAGGGCTTTCAGCCCCTAAGCGATCTGCGCGACTTTTTCTACGGCCACGCTTTTCTGCCAGCATTGCATATACAATGCCAATGGCCGTGGAAATAGTAAATATAAGAATAAACCGAATGGTAGAGTGTTGGTACATCTTCACGCCACAAAGGCTTTCTGCGGCCAGCTTTATACCGTCTTCCACCATATGGTGAATAATATATACGATCATAGATGCGTCTCTGGCATAGCGCGCAATGAAGGTTCCCTTGCCTATATCCGGGAAGTTGAGCAGCAGCATAAAGACGGAAAAGCTCAGAGGCAAAAGCGAAATAAAGAAGGTTCGCGACACGCTGAGACCGAGGCGAAGCATTATAGTTCCCTCGAGCCACATGGCGGCTGCAGACAAAACGAGGAGCAAAATACCCCGCCCTTTTGTGATTACAGAAAGGAATTTACTCTCATGTCTGTGAATAAATTGGCCCATATAGAAGAAGGGAAGGCCGTCAAATATCCAGTTCCGGGTGAAGCAGGCCCGCCGGCCGCCCATGTTAAAAAGTGCAAAATCCAGAATGATCCCAGCCGCCAGCACCAGAGGCGCGGCAATATAGGCCGGCTTATTAAGCCGCAGCTTCTCAACTAACAGACCAAACGCAAACACGTATATCAGTGCCAGCATATACCACATATGGGCGTGCCCGAAAAGAAATTTCGGCTCGTTATACAGCAGAAGATAGCGTATGTACACAGGCTTAAAGGGTATTTTATAGCCGATAATAATATTATAGACTATAAGCACAACAGACGACACCGCCAGAATTTTACCGATCGTTACTATCTGTTTTTTCAGGTAGCCGCTCCTCGCCGCCGGGTCAGCCTTCCACGAAAAATAGCCCGATACCATGAAGAAAAACGGCACAGCAATCCGGCAGTAGAAGCCGCTCCACAAAGCTCCGGCTGTGTTCATGTTGAACAGTCGGTAGTGCTGGATTATCACCAGCGCGCACGCCGCCAGGCGAAACATATCTATTGAGGTATTTCTTTTTGAAGCCATAAGGCACCTCCTTTATTGAATTATATTATTATTTTGCCGGAAAGTCAACTGATTTGAAAAATATATAAATTTTTTTAAAAAAAGTATTGACAAAAAAGGTATTGAAGTGTATAATACCAATAAACATATCAGAAAAGTATGTTAATAGGTTTAAGGAGTATGATCTAAATGGCCAAAATCTACAAATCAGCAGATGAATTGATCGGAAGAACCCCCCTTCTTGAGCTTGTGGGCATAGAGGAGAAGTTCTCACTTGAGGCAAGGATCCTTGCCAAGCTTGAGTACTTCAACCCCGCCGGCAGCGTTAAAGACCGCATTGCCAAGGCAATGATCGACGACGCTGAAAAGAGCGGCAGGCTTAAGAAGGGCAGTGTTATAATTGAGCCTACCAGCGGTAACACCGGCATCGGTCTGGCCTCAGTGGCCGCCGCAAGAGGCTATAGGATAATCATCGTCATGCCCGAGACCATGTCGGTCGAGAGACGCCAGCTCATGAAGGCCTACGGAGCCGAGCTTGTGCTCACTGAGGGGGCCAAGGGCATGAAGGGCGCTATCGCCAAGGCCGACGAGCTCGCCGCCGAGATAGAGA
>JAFLUQ010000255.1 GCA_022508735.1 Oscillospiraceae bacterium
CATCCTTGTATACGATCTCCGCAAGGGAACGCACGGTCGGATACTTGAATATATCTGCGTATACCAGCGGAATCTTCTCGTTCAGGCACATTACGGCAACCTTTGACGCTGCAAGCGATGTTCCGCCAAGCGCGAAGAAATCATCATCAATGCCTACATTCTCTATACCGATTGCCTTCTCAAACAGTTCGCACAGCTTTTTCTGATGTCCGTTTTCCGGCGGAACATATCCCGCTCTCTCGGCGCTTATCTCCGGCTTCGGCAGGGCACGCTTGTCAATCTTGCCGCCCGGCGTAACGGGCATCGCATCCAGATGAACGTAATGCGTCGGAATCATGTATTCCGGCAGCAGCGGCTTTAAGAATTCGTGCCATTCGTCAGCAGAGTAGTCCGCTCCGGTGTAGTAGGCGGCAATGTACATCGTTCCGTTTTGTTCCACCGTAATGACGGCGGTCTCAACGATTCCGTTGTTTTGCAGAACTGCGCCCTCAATTTCGGAAAGCTCCACGCGGTAGCCCCTTATTTTAACCTGGGAATCGATTCTGCCTATATATTCTATGTTTCCGTCGCCCTTCATCCTTACCAGGTCTCCGGTATGATACAGCCGCTCCTCGTCACGGCAGGTTGCAAACGGATTATTCACAAATACCTCAGCTGTTTTTTCCGGCAGGTTACGATATCCCCTGGCAATCTGACGTCCCGCGTGACACAGCTCGCCCGATGCGCCAACGGGTACGCGCTTCATGTTCTCGTCAACGATATAGCTGCGGACGTTAAGATGTGATTTTCCTATGGGAATATTCTTGTACTCTCTGTCTACAATAAATTCCGTTGCGGACACTGTGTTTTCAGTTGGACCATAAGCGTTTACCAATGTATATTTGCGGTCATAAAATCTCTTGAATTTCTCACCGCCAAGCGTTAATACTCTTAACGCACAGTCGCCTGTCAGCGTCTCCGCCACCAGTTCACCCATCTGAGTGGGGAATATGCTCACCGTTATACCAACTTCCTCAAATGCATGGCAAACCTGAAGCGCATCCTTTCTGATACTCTCCGGGAACAGGTAAAGCGCCGCACCGACCGTCAGGGGCACAAACAAATCATACACCGACGCATCGAAGCAGAAGCTTGAAAATTCACCGTAGATATCCTCCGGTACAGGCTTATAGAACTCAGTTTCATGATGAATGAGACTAACAAGGTTTCTCTGCTCGATCATGACTCCCTTCGGCTTGCCTGTTGAGCCGGAGGTGTAAATCATATATGCCAGGTTTTCGGGCTTAGGTTCTGTAAATTGCGCTGATTTTACAAAACCGTCGCTCTCCTTTTCTATGTCGTCCAGATAGATGATATTTTTATCGTAACGCCCTACTAACGGCACATATTCGCGGATCGCAAGCAGATTTTGTGAGCCGCTGTCGGAGAGCATATATTCAAGTCTGTCCTGCGGATATTCCGGATCAAGCGGCACGTACGCTCCACCGGCTTTCATAACACCGACAAACGCCGCCACAAACTCGCGCGTTCTGCTGCAGAGTATTCCGGCCACATTTTCACGCCCGAATCCGTTTTCAGTAAGCTCTTGTGCAATATAATCAGACATGCTGTCAAGCTTTTTATAGGTGATACTGCCGTTTTCATCAATAACCGCCGTGTTGTCGGGATACGCTTTCACAGTCTCTGCGAATAGATCCACAAAGGTCTTGCCCACATAGCGCGGATCGTTGACCATTTCGGTT
>JAFLUQ010000256.1 GCA_022508735.1 Oscillospiraceae bacterium
ACATCAGCCATGAGGGCATGGATCTGGAGGATCCCGCTAACGAGCCTCAGCTTGATAATCTCCTCAAGCTCACCGTTCCCCCGGAGAAGGCTCCCGACGAGCCCAAGTATATCACTATAGGCTTCGAGAAGGGTAACGCCGTTTCTCTTGACGGCGAGAAGCTTCCTCCGCGTCAGCTTGTTGAAAAGCTCAACGAGATCGGCGGAGCCTACGGCATAGGTATTGCCGACATCGTTGAGGACCGTCTTGTAGGTATGAAGAGCCGCGGCGTGTACGAGACCCCTGGCGGCACCATCCTTTACTATGCTCACGAGGAGCTTGAGTACCTCTGCCTCGACCGTGACACTCAGGCCTTCAAGCGCCATGTAGGCATAAAGATGGCCGAGCTTGTATATGACGGCAAGTGGTACACACCTCTCCGCGAGGCTATTTCCGCCTTTGTTGACAGCACTCAGGAAACTGTTACCGGTGAGGTGCGTCTCAAGCTCTATAAGGGCAGCATTTCCTCTGCCGGTGCCAAGAGCGAATATTCTCTCTACAACGAGGATATCGCCAGCTTTGGCGACAGCCACGAGCTTTACAGCCATAAGGATTCCGCGGGCTTCATCAACCTGTTCGGTTTGCCGCTGAAGGTTCGCGCGCTCATGAACCAGAAGAACAACAATAAGTAAATGATAGAAACAGGGGCTGTCCGTAAAAGATAGCCCCGATATTATAATTATTGGAAGGAAGTATAAGCATATGAAGCTTTGGGGCGGACGCTTTGAAAAGGCCACCGACAAGGCCGTAGACGATTTTAATTCATCTATCCGTTTCGACAGCCGCATGTACCGTCAGGATATACACGGCTCCATGGCTCACGCCGAAATGCTGGGCCGTCAGGGCATAATCCCGAAGGAAGACAGCGAACTCATAGTTAAGACCCTCGGCGAGATCCTTGCCGACATTGAGGCCGGAAATGTGGAATTCCTCATTGATGCCGAGGATATCCATATGAATATAGAAAAGATACTGATCGACCGCATCGGCGACGCCGGAAAGCGGCTTCACACCGGCCGCAGCAGGAACGATCAGGTCGCATTGGACGTGCGTATGTACACCCGTGACGCTATTGATGAGCTTAAGCCCATGCTCGCCGAGCTTGTAGAGACTCTCATGAAGCTGGCCGGCGAAAATCTTAACACCATCATGCCCGGCTATACACATCTTCAGAAGGCGCAGCCCATAACTCTGGCCCATCATTTTATGGCCTATGTGAATATGCTGCTCAGGGATATCGAGCGGCTTACCCAGACCCGTGAGCGCGTCAATGTTATGCCCCTCGGCAGCGGCGCTCTGGCCGGCACGACCTATCCGCTCGACAGAGATTTTGTGGCCGGCAAGCTGGGCTTTTCAGCGGTCACTATGAATTCCCTCGACGGTGTGTCTGACCGCGACTTCGCCATTGAGACGATTTTTGATCTTTCTCTTATTATGACGCACCTTTCCCGCTTCTGTGAGGAGCTTATCCTTTGGAGCAGCAACGAGTTCCGTTTTGTCACCATGGACGATGCCTACTCCACCGGCAGCTCTATCATGCCACAGAAGAAAAACCCTGATGTGGCCGAGCTTATCCGCGGCAAGACAGGCCGTGTTTACGGCGATCTCACCGCTCTGCTGACGGTTATGAAGGGCATACCGCTGGCCTATAACAAGGATATGCAGGAGGATAAGGAAGCCCTGTT
>JAFLUQ010000257.1 GCA_022508735.1 Oscillospiraceae bacterium
GCTTGAGCTGTACGGAGACATCAATGCCAGAGAAGTGAGGTTTGTGGAGGAAGAGCATGAAAATGACACAAGCGTCACAAAATAATGTGCAGCAACTCAATATGACGTTTTGCATATTGTCGGCGCTGGCGATTATCATGGTGGCTGCAGGACATCTCGGTTACAGTGTTTTGACTATGGGAGAGCTGTTCCCATACTATTCCTTCCATATACCGCTTTTTATGTTTATATCAGGGTACTTTTATCGGGAGTCGGAAGAAGAACACCCTCTTCTATATATTGAGAAGAAAGTGTTCAGACTGCTCGTACCGTATCTAATCTGGAATCTGGTCTATGGAATTATCGCTGCCGCAATGCGTGCATGCGGCTTTACGATGGGAGAGGGAATAAGTTTTCGGACACTATTCATAGAGCCGTTTCTGCACGGCTATCAGTTCATTTACAATTATGCGTCTTGGTTCGTGCCGGTATTGCTTATTGCAGAAATCCTGAACCTGTCAGCTCGGCTTATCCTGCGGAAGATAGGGAAATTACCTGTTTTGACGCATGATGGATGGTTGGCGGCAACAGAGTGGATTATGCTGGTGGGAAGCCTGATCGTAGGCGTGATTACGGTACAGCTTGCCATTGGCGGCCATGTCTGGGGCAATTACAAGGCAGCGGGCAGGATTCTTTTTCTTTTTCCGTGTTACGAGATGGGGCGGTTTTATCATGAGAAGCTAGAAAGGCACGATACACTTGGCAATCTGCCTTACTTCGCTGTTGTGCTTACGGTTCAGGTGCTTTTGAACATATGCTGCAGCGGTCTGGCGTTTAGCAGTGTGTGGTGCACGGGTTTTGCCAACGGGCCGGTCATTCCGTATGTGACATCTGTGACAGGTATTGCTTTCTGGCTGCGGATAGCCAGAGTGCTTACGCCCGCAGCCGGTGTAAACAGGGAGGTGCGCTATCTTGGACGTAATACTTATGCGGTGATGATGCACCATGTGATGGTGTTTATGCTGATTAAAGCCGTGATTGCGGGGATCGCATCGACCACGGGGTTATGTGGGGATTTTGATTTTGAACAGTTTCATTCCGATATCGACTATATCTATCTCGTTAGAGGTTCGGAGCAGTTTAAGATGGTCTATCTGGCGGCCGGCGTTATACTGCCTCTGGCGCTGCAGTACGGTTTAGACAGAGTTGGGAAAGGAATCAGAAGCCGAGGCCCTAATGAGGCGGTTCGGTTTGCAATCCGAAAGTGAGTATGCTACTCTATGTATATAAAAGATTGGGGAGGACATGATGTGTTTCTCGGAGAATATAATATAACATATGTAATTATATGCCTTGCCGTCTTGACAGCCGGGTGTGTTTTTGCGCTCTATGTCGTGAGGTTTCGCACAGTGCGTATCTATAACTGGAACGGCAGCAGATACTGCTATCTGGGACGCGCAGGCGTACGCCGCAGCGGCGGGGGTTATCAGGTGCACATCGGGGAGCGGATGGCTGATGTGTCATATACGACGCTTTATCAGCTCTGCCCGTCGAAACATTTTGTGCGAAAAAACAAATATGCAGATATGCTGCTCTGTGCAGGTCGGGAGAAAAGTCTTCTGCATGTGGATGAGTGCATGCGGCAGTCGATATATTATAGGTAAAAAGGACAAAAGGTATGGTCACAATAAGCCTTTGCATGATTGTAAAAAATGAAGAGAAGATTCTGG
>JAFLUQ010000258.1 GCA_022508735.1 Oscillospiraceae bacterium
TGATCTGACGGGCGCGGTCGGGGCGGAAGTTGAAGCAGATAACGCTGTCGCCCTCCTTGATGGTGCCGTCCTTATCCACAACTGTGGGAAGCACGAACTCGTCGGTCACGTCTTTAGCGTAGGAGTTCTTTATGGCCTCTACGGGGTCAGCCTCCTGCACGCCGTCGCCGAGAACGAGTGCGTCATAGGCCTTTACCACGCGGTCCCAGGCGTTGTCACGGTCCATAGCGTAGTAGCGGCCGGAGATAGTGGCCACCTTGCCGAGACCGATCTCTTTCATTTTCTCCACCAGCTGAGCCATGTAGTCGGCGCCGGAAGTGGGAGGGGTGTCACGGCCGTCAAGGAAGGCGTGAACGTATACCTTCTCCACGCCGAGCTTCTTGGCCATGTCAATGAGGCCGTAAAGATGCTCGTTGTGGCTGTGCACGCCGCCGTCGGAGAGCAGGCCGAACAGGTGGAGGGCCTTATGGTTCTTTGCGGCGGCCTCCATATTTGCTTTGAGGGCGGCGTTATTTAAAATATCGCCGTCCTGAATTTCCTTGGAGATCTTAACCAGCATCTGATACACGACGCGGCCGGCACCGATATTGGTGTGGCCAACCTCGCTGTTGCCCATCTGCCCGTCGGGAAGGCCGACGTCAAGGCCGCTGGCAGAAATTATGGTGTTGGGGCATTCGGCAAGGTACTTGTCGAGGTTGGGGGTCTTTGCCATTTTGATGGCGTTGCCGTCCTCAGAGGTGTTAATGCCGTAGCCGTCCATTATGAGCAGGGCTATGGGTTTCTTAGACATTAAAATCAATCCCTTCAGTATATGAGCCGTCGCTCTCGCGGCGGCTCAATATAGATGTATAATAATTTTTTTACTTTGCCGCGGCTACGATCTGAGCGAAGTCCGCAGATTTGAGGGAAGCGCCGCCGATAAGGCCGCCGTCGATGTTGGGCTTAGCCAAAAGCTCGGCTGCGTTAGCTGCGTTCATGCTGCCGCCGTACTGAATGGTAACGGCCTCGGCGGTTTCGCCGTCGTAAAGGCCGGCCAGCATGGCGCGGATTGCCGCACAGACCTCCTCAGCCTGTTCGGCAGTGGCGGTCTTGCCGGTGCCGATGGCCCAGATGGGCTCATAGGCGATAACGACCTTTTTAGCGTCAGCAGCGTCTATTCCTGCAAATGCCTTCTTGATCTGTATAGCGATGAGGTCGGTGGTGATGCCGGCCTCGCGCTGCTCAAGGCTCTCGCCAACGCAGAGGATGGGGATGAGGCCCTTCTCAAGGGCCTTCTTGACCTTGAGGTTTACGGTCTCGTCAGTCTCGGCAAAGTACTGACGGCGCTCACTGTGACCGATGATTACGTATTTAACGCCAAGGTCAAGCAGCATATCGGCGCTTACTTCGCCGGTGAATGCGCCCTTGTCCTCAAAGTGGAGGTTTTCGGCGCCGATGGAAACGTGGGTGCCCTCGGCTCCCTTTATTGCCTCAGAGAGGTTCACATAGGGAGTGCAGCAAACTACCTCGCAGGCAGCGCCCTTTGTGGCCTCAGCCACTTCCTTGACGTAGGCGCAGGTCTCGGAGGGAAGCTTGTTCATCTTCCAGTTTCCGGCAATTATATACTTACCCATGGTGGTATTCTCCTTTATTTTATCTTACTTGTCGTTAAGAGCAGCGATACCGGGAAGGTCCTTGCCCTCGAGGTATTCAAGGCTTG
>JAFLUQ010000259.1 GCA_022508735.1 Oscillospiraceae bacterium
CGGCCCCACGTCTGGAGGCCACGCCGCACATGGCGATATATTTTTGCAGACGCATCATATCATTCCTTTTGCAATTTTAAAAATAAGATCCAGAAAGCCCTCTGGCGCAATGTCACGATCGGCCAGCAGATCAACTCCGCCCAAAAATTCCCCGCCGGAGAAAATATATACCCGGCCAAGAATCTGGCCCTTATGCACAGGCAGAGTCATTTCAGAAATCTCGCTGCGGAGTTCAGTCGCCTCACCCAGACGGAGAGAGGTGACAAAATCATCGGCGAACAACAGCCCGACCTGTTCATCATCTATTTGCACGGTTTTGAGCATGCGGCCCTGCTTTGCAATAGTTATGGTCTCAAAGTCCTCAAAGCCGTGGTTGAGCAGCCGCGTGTGGTCGTTCCAGTCATCGGGAGCATTCAGCGTTACGCAGATCAGCTCGCGGCCGCCGCGCTCCGCCGAGGAGACAAGACAGCGGCCGGACTTCTTCGTGAATCCGGTCTTTATTCCTGTGCAGCCCTCATAGCTTTTAAGCAGCTTATTGTGATTTTCCAGCGCGCGGTTCCAGTCGTGCCCGGCCCACGGGATCTGGGCCTTTTCGGTGGCCACTATCTCACGGAAAGCCGGGTTTTTCATGGCGTAGCGCGCCAGCACTGCCATATCGTAGGCAGTAGTATAGTGATTATCGCTGTCGAGACCGTTAGGCGTCTCAAAGCCGGTGTTATACATGCCTATTTCTTTGGCCTTGGAGTTCATCATCAGCACAAAGGCCTCCACGCTGCCCGCCGTTTGCTCGGCCAAAGCCACAGCAGCGTCATTGCCGCTCCTTAGCATCAGCCCCAGCAGGAGCTGGCGGACTGTGAGCTGCTCCCCCACCTCCAGCCACAGCGACGAGCCCTCTACGCCGGAAGCCGCAGGACTTACGGTCACTACATCGTCCATGTCGCAGTTCTCGATAGCCAGAATGGCTGTCATTATCTTCGTGGTGCTGGCCATGGACAGCTTTTCAAAGCCGTTTTTTTCATACAGCAGCCGCCCGGAGGCAGCATCCATCAGCACAGCGCTTCGGGCGGACAGGCTCTCAGGCGCCTCTGCACGGACAGGAAAGCATACCAGCAAAGCAATTATAACAGCGACAATTATTTTCATATTGCAGTAACCTCCGAAAAGGTAAACACTGATTAAATCTGACGTGATCTGATCAGCGTTTACAAATTGTGTTACTACAATTTTATTCGCTTTTGTCCTATTTTATGAGTTCAGAGAGCCTTTCCTCAGCCCAGGCAATGGCCTTTTCAACCGCTGAGGGTGCGGGGCCGCCTGTGAGGCTGCGGCCGTTAACGCAGGTCTCCATGCTTATGGCATCATAGATGTCGTCTTCTATAAGGTCGCTGCATTCGCGAAGCTCACTAAGGCTCAGCTCATCTATACCGACGCCCTTTTTCTCAGCCACAAGCACCATGTGACCCACAATTGAATGGGCCTCGCGGAAGGGAACGCCCTTCTTAACAAGATAGTCCGCAACGTCGGTGGCGTTTGTGAAGCCGCCGTTGGCGCCCTTATACATAACATCCTTATTTATCTTCATGGTGTCCACCATCTTAGTGAACACGGGAACACAGAGCTTGGCGGTGTCGATAGCGTCAAACAGGGCTTCCTTATCCTCCTGCATATCCTTGTTATAGGCCAGCGGTATGCCCT